>CAZPTM010000040.1:3082-10676 GCA_964589665.1 uncultured Limnohabitans sp.
GTGGTGGTGCCGCTGGTTCAAGGCGAAGATGGCCAAACCCGTGTGGTGCTGGAGCGCCAATTTCGCTACCCCGTGGGCCAGGTCATGGTCGAGCTGCCTGCGGGCAAACTGGAAGCGGGCGAAGACCCTTTGCTTTGCGGTCAGCGCGAACTTCTGGAAGAAACCGGCTACACCGCCAGCGAATGGGCGAGGGCAGGGCAGATGCACCTGGCCATTGCCTACTCGACTGAAGTTATTCATGTGTACTTTGCCCGAGGTTTGACCTTGGGCCAGCAGCAACTGGACGCAGGCGAGTTTCTGGATGTGTTCACGGCCACGCCGCAAGAGCTGGTGCAGTGGTGCCGAAACGGCACCGTGACCGATGCCAAAACACTGAGTTGCATGGTCTGGCTGCAACAGTGGCTGGAGCAGCCGGAGTCACTGGTCTGGCAAACCAGCAAGGGCTGACACGATGAAGGTGCTCGATCTTCAGTGCAGCCACGGCCACGTGTTTGAAGGCTGGTTTGCCTCGCACGACGACTACGAATCGCAGCGCGAACGCGGCTTGCTGACCTGTCCTGTTTGCGAAGACGCACAGGTCAGCAAAATGCTGTCCGCCCCAAGGTTGAATCTGGGGCACAACGCGCTGCTACAAGCGCCAACACAAACAGCACAACAACCCGAGCAGGCCGTGACAGCTAACCCTGAAGCTGCGGTGCAAGCCCTGGCGCAAATGTCACCCCAGCAAATGCAGGCCGCCATGCTCAAGATGGTGCGCCATGTCATGGCCAATACCGAAGACGTAGGCAACCGCTTTGCCGAAGAGGCCCGCAAAATTCACCACGGCGAAGCCCAGGAGCGCAGTATTCGCGGCCAGGCCAGCCGCGAAGAAACCGAAGCCTTGCTTGACGAAGGTATCGACATTCTTCCTCTGCCTGTACCCGCAGGGCTCAAGGAGCCCCTGCAGTGATCTAATGCGGGTCATGACCCGTGTTCATATCCCTGACGATGAAGTTGAGCTGACGGCCATCCGCGCCCAAGGGCCTGGTGGTCAGAACGTCAACAAGGTCTCCAGTGCGATCCAGCTGCGTTTTGATGTGGCGCAGTCGAGCTTGCCCGAAGACATCAAAGCCCGTTGGCTGCATGCGTCGGGCAACCACCTCACGCCAGACGGGGTACTCATCTTGAAGGCCCAGCGTTACCGCACGCAAGAGGCCAACCGGCAAGATGCCTGGGCGCGTTTGTACGAGATGTTGGAGCGCTACGAACGGCCACCCAAGGCGCGCAAAGCCACGCGACCAACGCGGGCATCGGTGCAAAAACGACTGCAGTCCAAGGCCCTGCACGCCAGGCTCAAGGCCAGTCGTCGGCAACAGGGGGATTAAAGCAAGCTCAAACAGGCTTGCACTGTCTTGTTCATGGCAGCTGTGTTGTCCGCTTCAACAACCGTACGCAGTTGCATGCTGCGCAGCCAGGTGATTTGGCGCTTGGCAAGCTGGCGCGTGGCGAAGATGCCGCGCTCGCAAATCTCTTGCTCGCTCCAGCCTTCGCTCAGGCCTTGCCAGGCTTGGCGGTAGCCCACGCAGCGCATGCTGGGCAGGTCGGGGTTGAGGTCGCCACGGGCTATCAGGGCGCGGACTTCATCCAGAAAGCCTTGGGCCATCATCTGCTCAAAGCGCAGGGCGATGCGTTGGTGCAACCAGGCACGATCGGTGGGCTCCAGGCTGATGACGGGGATGTTGAGCGAGCTGCTTGGTGGCTTGGCCTGCTGATGAAAGGCTGACAGGGCTTGACCGGTGAGTTGCCACACCTCTAGCGCGCGGCCAATGCGTTGGCCATCGTTGGGGGCCAGGCGCGCTGCGGTGACCGGGTCAACGGCCTGCAGCTCGGCATGCATGGCGGGCCAACCTTGTTCGGCTGCGCGTTGCTGAATACGCTCTCGTACTTGTGGGTCGGTGGCAGGCATGTCGTTCAGGCCCTCGGTCAAGGCTTTCAGGTAGAGCATGGTGCCGCCCACAATCAGCGGGGTTTTGCCGCGTGCGCGGATGTCGGCCATCAACTGCGTGGCGTCTCGCGCAAAGTCGGCAGCGCTGTAGCTTTGCAAGGGGTCAATGATGTCAATCAGGTGGTGGGACACTTGGGCCAACTCTTCGCGGTTGGGTTTGGCGGTGCCAATGTCCATGCCACGGTAGACCAGTGCCGAATCCATGCTGATGATTTCTGCGCCGCCATGTGCTTCAAGCGCCTGAGCCAAGGCTAGGGCAGCGGCGGTTTTGCCACTGGCTGTGGGGCCCACCAGGGCCATCGCATCGATGGGTCTGGGCTGCATGTCAGTTGGCGGTGCATGCAACAGTTTGGGGGCGACCGTGGCGTTGCACTGCTGTCCAGGCAATCGCGGTGATGCAGCTGCCCCAGAGCAGCACGCCATCGGCCAGGGCCAGCACAGGCTGATCGAGGTGCTGGCCTATCCAGCCGCCCATGAAGAAGGCGCCCAGCATCATCAAAAAGCCATTGAGCGCGGACGCTGTCCCTGCACGCTGGGGGAAGGGGCCGACCGCGCCGCTTTGGCCACAAGGCTGGTGGACGCCGTGTCCGATCATGAAGATGTAGAAAGGCAGGATCACTGCCCAAGGGCCATACCAGGCTTTGTCATGCCCCCAGTGCGCCAGCACAGCCAGCGCGATCGAACCGGTCAAGGTGAAGACGCCCGCCACCGCCACTGTGCGGTGCACACTGGTGCGCCGTAGCATCCAGCGGCACCAGAAGGTGCCCAGGATGTAGGACGCCGACATGGTGAACATCAGCAGGCCATAAGCCGTACGGCTCATGCCCATGGTGCGGGTGAACACGAACGAAGACGTTGCCAGAAAAGTGAACAGCCCCAAGTAAGAGGCTGCAGACAAAGCACACCAAGTCAGAAACACCGGGTGGCGCAGGATGTCGGCATTGGCGCGCAACAGCGGGGACAGGCGAAGGGCGTATGGATCCGGTTGTTTGAGGGTTTCTTCAAAACGCCAGACCAACACGGCCAGGGTGACTGCACCAAACACCGCCAGTGCCAGCAATGCAGCGTGCCAGCCCAGCACATCGGTCAGGGCGCCACCGATGGGGGCGCACAGGCAGGCAATCACCCCCAAGCCTGTCAAGCCCTTAGACATCATGGTGGCGCCTTGTGCGGGAGCGTACAAATCGCGCACCATCGCGCGCGACACCATCACCCCTGCACCCATCGCGGCGCCTTGCACAGCACGTGCCACGATCAACCAGTTCATGGAGGGGCTGAAAGCGCTGGCAATGGATGCTGCGGTGTAGGCCATCATGCCAGCCAACAATACCGGGCGGCGGCCAAAGCGGTCTGACAAAGGACCCCACACCAGTTGTGACAAGCCAAAGGCCAACAACAAGGCGCTGAGTGTGAGCTGCGATTGCGCAGCGCTGGCGCCAAATCCCTCGGTGATGGCGGGCAGGGCAGGCAAGTAAAGGTCGGTGGTCACCGGCTGAAGGCCCAGCAGCAGCGACAGGATCAGGACGATCAGTGCGGGTGACATGGCGGGTTTCATCAGCGGCCCCGCAAAAAGAGGGCGTCCAGGTCGCGCATACTCATTTGTCGCCATGTCGGGCGACCGTGGTTGCATTGGTCGGAGCGTTCGGTCTCTTCCATCTGGCGCAGCAGGGCGTTCATTTCGGTCAAAGTCAGCTGCCGGTTGGCACGCACGGCGCCGTGGCAGGCCATGGTGGCCAGAATTTCGTTTTGGGCACGCTGCACCACGGTGCTGGCGTCGTGCTGGGCCAGCTCGGCCAGCACGCTGCGTGCAAGCTCCACCGCATCGCCTTGCGCCAGGCTGGTGGGCACGGCGCGCACGGCCAGGGTCCTGGCTGACAGGGGGGCGATTTCAAGGCCCAGCTGCGTCAAGGCTTCGCTGGCGCTTTCTGCGGTGGCCACTTCGGTAGGTGTGGCTGCAAAGGTGGCCGGAATCAGCAAGGGCTGGCTGGCAATACGGCCCGCATCAGCGCCCAGCTGGTTTTTGAGTTTTTCGTAAACGATGCGTTCGTGCGCGGCGTGCATGTCCACCACCACCATGCCTTGCGCGTTTTGCGCCAGGATGTAGACGCCGTGCAGCTGTGCAATCGCGCGGCCCAGGGGCCATGCGCCAGCATCGGCGTCGGTTAACTCAGCTTCGTTGGCGGGGGGCGGTGCCGCGATGACAGCAATAGGTTGCGACCAGTCGTGCGTGATGTTCTCGCGTGCGGGAAAAGTCTGGGGTGCTGACGCTTCGCCGGGGGCACCGGGTGTCCACAGCGCTTTGAGGTCTGCCATGGCGCGGTCGCTGTCTACCCGAGGGCGCTCGAAAACGACTGGACGGTCACTCAGCCCTATGTTGCCTTGCCGCCAGCTGGCCGATTCGGGCAGGGTCTTGGGTGCAGGACTTTGAAGTTGCATTTCGGGCTCGGCACGGTCTGCCAGGGCTTGTGAGCGCGGTGCGGCCAGCGCCTGGTCAATGGCGTGGCGCACGGCTTGGTGCACCTCGCGGCTGTCACGAAAACGCACTTCAATTTTGGTCGGGTGCACGTTCACGTCCACCAGCGTGGGGTCGATCTGGATGAACAGGGCGTAGGCTGGCTGCTTGTGGCCGTGCAACACGTCTTCGTAAGCGCTGCGTGCGCCGTGCATGACGACCTTGTCGCGCACAAAGCGGCCGTTCACATAGGCGAATTGGTGGTCCGGGCGCGAGCGGGCGGCATCGGGCGTGCCTGCTCTACCGATGATGTGCAAAGGCCCCACGTGGAAGTCCACCGCGATGGATTGCGCTACAAATTCGTTGCCCAGCACATCGGCCAGGCGCTGTTCCAGACCGGCAGCGCCAGGGTGCACGCGCCATTGTTCGACCAGCTTGCCCTCGTGCCAGATGGCAAAGCTCACATCAGGGCGGGCCAAGGCATGGCGGCGAACGGCCTCGATGCAATGGGCCAGTTCTGTGCTGTCACTTTTGAGGAATTTACGGCGAGCTGGGGTGGAGAAGAACAGCTCTTTAACCTCGACGGTGGTGCCCACGGCACGCGGGGCGGGGCGGACCTCGCCGGTTTGGCCATCCAGCGCAAAGGCGTTGGGCTGGCCGTCCATGCGTGAGAGCAGGGTCAGTTCGGACACCGAGTTGATGGCGGCCAGAGCCTCGCCCCGAAAACCCATGGTCATGACCGATTCAAGCTCGTGCAGGTTGCCGATCTTGCTGGTGGCATGGCGCTTGAGGGCTGTGGCCAGTTCATCCGGTGCAATGCCACCGCCGTCGTCTTCCACCGCAATCAGGCGCGTGCCGCCACCCAGCAGGCGCAGCGTGATGTTTTGTGCGCCTGCATCCAGCGCGTTGTCCACCAGCTCGCGCACGACAGATGCCGGGCGTTCGACCACCTCGCCAGCGGCGATCTGGCTGATGAGTTCGTCGGGGAGCTCGCGGATGGGACGGCGGGGGGAGGAGGGGCTTGAGGTCACTGGCTGATTTTAGAGGGGATTGCCACAGGCCTCAGGGATAATCCACGCCCATGGATATCTTGATGCAATTGGTGGATTTCATTCTCCACGTTGACGTGCACTTGCGCGATTTTGTGGCCCAGTACGGCAACTGGGTCTATGCGCTGCTGTTTTTGATCGTATTTGTGGAAACCGGGTTGGTAGTGATGCCCTTTTTGCCCGGTGACTCTCTGTTGTTCATTGTTGGAGCCTTGTCCGGTGCGGAGCTCTTGAGCCTGCCTGTGGCTATGGGCGTACTGTTGGTGGCCGCTGTTGCTGGTGACCAAACCAATTACACGATCGGCCGCTATTTCGGGCCCAAGGTCTTTCAGTGGGAGGACTCTCGGTTTTTTAATCGCGCGGCTTTTGATAAGGCACATGCTTTTTACGAGCAGTACGGCGGCATCACGATTGTGCTGGCACGCTTCATGCCCTTCATCCGTACCTTTGTGCCTTTTGTGGCGGGTGTGGCGGCCATGACGCGTAGCAAATTCACAGCCTACAACGTGGTGGGTGCGGTGATCTGGGTGGTCGGGCTGCTGCTGGCGGGTTACTTTTTTGGCAACCTGCCTTTTGTGCAGGCGCACTTGAGCAAGATCATTTGGGCGCTGATCTTGGTGCCGGGCTTGATTGCCATTTTCGGAGCGCTGCGTACGCGTAGCACTTGAGACGGCCACGTCGCTTTGCTCCTCGCAGTGACCTGAGGGTTCCGCGTCGCTTAGCCCCTTGTCGTCATATGTATGAGTCTTTACCGAGGTGGTAAAGCATCAAGTCATTGCGAGCGTAGCGCGGCAATCTCGGTGGCGGTAGGAGGCTGGCAGCCTTGTCGGCTGCAGTTGATGGCTGCGGCGGCCATGGCCAGGCGCAATGTTTGCGCAACGCGAGGGGCTGCAGGGCTGTCGTCCATAGCCCAGTCGGCCAGGCAGTTACCCCAAAAGGTGTCGCCGGCACCGACAGTGTCGATCACCTGCACATGGGGCACAGGGCTTTGGGCCTGGACTCCCTCCATGTCTAGCCAGGCACCATCGCCACCAAAAGTCAGCGCCAGGCGTTCAATGCCTTTGGCATGCAGTTGCCGAGACAGTTCAGGCGCACGTGCCAATATGGCGTGGCCATACCCCAGGGTCTCCAAGTCCTCATCGCTGGCTTTGAGCCAATGGGCGCGCAGCATGACTTGTTCGACCGCTTGAACATAACTGGGCAGATCGGGTGCGACCACAGGGCGCAGATTCACGTCCACGCTGATAGTCCAGCCCATGGCGCGGGCGCCGTCCAGAATGGCCAGCACTTTTTCGTGTTCTGGTGGAATCAGCAGCAAGGAGCCAGTGTGCAAGATGCCTGGTGCGCGCTTGGACAGTTCATTGAGCACACCTTGCACGGCGTAGTCGCGGTCTGCAATGCCTTCGCGGTAAAAGCCATAGCTTGGCTGACCGTTGGTCAGTTGCACCACAGCCAAAGAGGTTGGTTGGCGGCTTTGCCCGCCAATCAATGCCACACCGTCTTTTTGAAGCAAAGCGGCCAGGCCTTGGCCAAAGCGGTCCACTGACAGCGGGTTCAGGTAAGCCACTTGCGCGCCGCGCAAGGCGGCAGCCCGGGCCATGTTGTAGGGGCTGCCACCCATGAGGGGGCGCAGTTGCCCGTCGGGCTGCGCGATGCAGTCCATCAGGGCTTCGCCCAAAACAACGATTTCGCGAGCCATGGTTTATTTCTTGAGCAGGTGTTTGCGGCGGACCACGTCGATCCACACGGCCACAATCACCACGGCACCAATGGCCATCATTTGTTTGAACTGGGAAATTTCCATCAGGTTCATGCCGTTGCGGATCAGGGTGATCAGGATGGCACCCAGCAAGCTGCCCCAGATGCTGCCGCGGCCACCAAACAAAGAGGTGCCGCCCAAAATGACAGCAGCGATCGCGTCGAGTTCGAACATTTGGGCCATCTTGCCGCTCGATGAATCCATACGGGCCATCAGCACAATCGCGCCCAGCGCGCAGCTCAGGCCAGAGACGACATACACGCCCAGCTTGTACCAACGGATGTTGATGCCGACCTGGCGGGCACCCATTTCGTTGGAGCCCATGGCGTACACATAGCGGCCAATCTTGG
>CAZPTM010000041.1:0-10599 GCA_964589665.1 uncultured Limnohabitans sp.
GACCAGCGCCACCAAATCCAACGGTATCGCCATCACCATGCCCTACTGGGACGAGCGCGTGGCCGAAATGGCCAAGGCTTACCCTGGCATCAATGTGGATAAGTTCCACATCGACATCTTGACGGCTCACTTCGTGCAGCGTCCGGACTTTTTCGATGTGGTGGTGGCCAGCAACCTGTTCGGCGACATCCTGTCGGATCTGGGGCCGGCCTGCACAGGCACCATTGGCATTGCGCCCAGCGCCAACCTCAACCCGGACCGCAAGTTCCCCTCGCTGTTCGAGCCGGTACACGGCTCGGCGCCTGATATCGCGGGCAAAGGCATTGCTAACCCCATTGGGCAAGTGTGGTCGGGGGCCATGATGATGGAGTTTCTGGGGCACAAAGCTGCGCATGACTGCATGCTCGGGGCTATCGAAGACGTGTTGAGTCCGGGGAGTGACGCTCCCCGTACACCAGATTTGGGTGGTACGGCAACCACCCAGGACCTGGGAAAAGCGCTGGAGCAGGCCATTGCCGCTTCATGAGCAGGTAAATATCGGCCTGTCGCAAGGATAAAGCGATTTCACCGCTAAAATGCGCGCACTGATGCACTGAATTGATTGCAGAGTTGAAGGAGGGGTGCTTAGCTCAGTTGGTAGAGCGGCGCCCTTACAAGGCGTAGGTCGGGGGTTCGAGCCCCTCAGCACCCACCACCCCCTCCGCACAAAGGCGAACCCCGGTGTTCGCCTTTTTTGTTTGAAGACTGAGAGACAGCCATGTTCGATACCGTCCGCAACAACGCCAAACTCATGATGGGACTGTTGTTCCTCTTGATCATCCCTTCATTTGTGTTGCTTGGCGTCGATGGTTACAACCGGGATGGCAGCCGTGGTGCGACTGTGGCAGAGGTCGATGGACAGACCATCACCCAAGCGCAGTGGGACGCGGCGCATCAACGCGAGGTTGAACGTATTCGCGCGTCTTCGCCGAATGTCGATCTCAAGTTGCTGGACTCGCCCATGGCAAAGATGGCGACATTGGATCGACTGGTCAACGAAGAAGTCATGCGCGCTGCTGCAAAAAAGTCCTTGCTGCTGACTACCGACGCGCGTCTGGCACGCCAGCTGCAACAAGATCCGGTGATCGCCGGACTGCGTTCGGCCGACGGCAAACTTGACCTTGATCGTTATCGACAACTGCTGGCCTCTCAGGGCATGACCCCCGAGATGTACGAAAACCAGGTCCGTCAGGGCTTGTCCGAACAACAGGTCTTGCAGGGGGTGGACAGCACGTCTTGGGCCAGTCAGGCTCAGACCGAGGTGGCGCTCAACGCTTTCTACCAGCGTCGTGAAATTCAGGTGCAAACCTGGGCTCCAGCGCAGTGGTCCTCCAAAGTCAATGTCAATGACGATGCGCTTAAGAGCTTTTATGACAAACACGTCGAGCGTTTTCGCACCCAAGAAAGTGCCGACATTGAGTACGTGGTGCTCGATGCTGCTCAACTTGCCGCAAGCATTGCGCTGACAGAGTCCGATGTCAAAAGCTATTACGAGCAAAATTTGCAGCGCTTGAGTGGTAAGGAAGAGCGCCGTGCCAGCCACATCCTCATTGCGGCCGACAAGGGCGCTTCGCAGGCAGATCAGGATAAAGCACGCGCACAGGCCGAAAAACTCCAACAAGAACTGATCAAAACGCCGACCAAGTTTGCCGAGCTGGCCCGAAAATTTTCGCAAGACCCTGGCTCTGCTGCCAATGGCGGAGATCTGGATTTCTTTGCCCGGGGCGCGATGGTCAAGCCCTTTGAAGATGCTGCTTTCAGCCTCAAAAAAGGAGAGATCAGTTCAGTTGTGCAAACCGATTTTGGCTACCACGTGTTGATGCTCACGGATATCAAGCAACCTGCTGTGCCCTCCTTTGAGTCGATGCGTCCACAACTGGAGGCTGATTTGCGTAAACAACAGGCACAGTCCAAATTTGCCGAAGCTGCTGAAACCTTCTCCAATACCGTGTACGAGCAGTCTGACAGCCTTACGCCTGTGGCCCAAAAACTTAATCTCACCGTGCAAAAGGCCAATGGCGTCTTGCGTGAGTCGACGAAAGCTGACAAAGGTCCCTTGAGCAATGACAAGTTGCTTCAGGCCCTGTTCTCTGATGATGCATTGAACAAGCACCGTAATACCGAAGCCATTGAAGTGGCGCCTAACACCCTGGTCGCTGCACGCGTGGTCACACATCACCCTGCCAAAGTGCAGGACTATGCGCGTGTCCAAGCACAGGTGCGTGCGCAGTATGTCCAGTCTGCAGCTGTACAAATGGCGCGTGATCAGGCGCAAGCTCAGCTCAGGGATTGGCAACAAAAACCCGAACAGGCACAGCTTGGACCTGTGACCGTTGTATCTCGCCAAAGACCTGTCGGCGTTGCCCAAGCAGTCGTTCTGGCCGCTTTGCGTGTAGATCCCTCCAAGCTGCCGCAAGTCGTGGGAGTGGACCTGGGCGAGCAAGGTTACGCAGTGGTACGAGTCAATAAAGTGTTGCCACGTGATGCGCAAGCTGCGCAGACCGAGCAAAGCCGTCAGGAGTTTGAGGCCCTCTGGGGTCAAGCGCAGGGACAAAGCTACCTTGATGAACTCAAAAAACGTTTGAAGGTCAAAGTCACTGCCACGATGCCCCAATGAATATCTTCCACAAAGGGGTAAACCCGCCCCTGGAGACGCTATAATCTGCCTTCTACGGTGGCTATAGCTCAGTTGGTAGAGTCCCAGATTGTGATTCTGGTTGTCGTGGGTTCGAGTCCCATTAGCCACCCCAGATACGAAAGCTCCTTTGCATAAGCAAAGGGGCTTTTTTCTTGTGCGTAAGCCGTGGTTGCGCAGCAGTGTGCATAGTGCTCACCTACAATTACTGCCATGTCTGCTCGCCGCCTCAAAATCCTTTTGTCTAATGACGATGGCTATCGCGCCGAGGGCCTCATAGCCTTGCATGCGCAGCTGAGCACTTTTGCCGATGTTGAGGTGGTGGCGCCAGAGCACAACAACAGTGCCAAATCCAATGCCCTGACACTCAATGCCCCACTTTATGTTCACAGGGCAGACAACGGTTTTCGCTTTGTCAATGGCACGCCTGCAGACTGCGTTCACATTGCATTGACAGGGTTGTTGGGCTACCGGCCAGATTTGGTGGTTTCCGGTATCAACAATGGCGCCAATATGGGGGACGATACCTTGTACTCTGGTACCGTTGGCGCGGCCATGGAAGGCTATCTTTTTGGTATTCCTGCGATTGCCTTGTCTCAAGTGGAAAAAGGCTGGAGCCATCTTGATGCTGCATCACGCCGTGCGGCAGATATCATCAATCAGATGCACGCGCAGGCGCTGGTGGGCACAGCCCCTTGGCTTCTGAACATCAATATTCCCAACCGACCTGATGCTGAGTTGGGCGGTAACCGCTTGTGCCGGCTGGGACGCAGGCATGCGGCGGAGCCAGTCATTACACAAATGAGCCCACGCGGTGAGACGATGTACTGGATAGGTAGTGCAGGGCCTGCCATGGACGCAGGTGAGGGTACAGACTTTCACGCCACAGAGCAGGGCCAGGTCAGCATTACGCCATTACGTGTAGATCTGACCGATCATGAGCGTTTGAACTACTGGGCCCAAACCATGGCTCGTGTAGGTGCGATGGGCGCAGTATGAGCAAGCGCCCAACTTTTCCCGTTCAACTAGACCGGGTGAGTACACCTGCCGTGCGGTCTGTGGCGCAACGCTCAGGCGTTAGCCCCGTAGCTGTGCTGAAACCCCCTGCGACAGTCAAGGGGCTTCTGCCTCGCGTGGTTGCATCTGGTTTGGGTTTGGATTCCCAAGTGGTACGCGCACGAATGGTCGAAAAACTGCGTGCTCAAGGCGTTAATGACGAGGTCGTCCTGACGGCCATGAACCAGGTGCCACGTCATCAATTTGTAGAAAGTGCACTGGTCAACCAAGCCTATGAGGACACCAGTTTGCCTATTGGCCTGGGGCAAACCATATCCAAGCCCAATGTGGTTGCGCGCATGATAGAGCTGTTGCGCGTTGGTCGCGATGGAAAACTTGGCCGCGTACTTGAAATTGGCACCGGTTGCGGGTATCAGGCGGCCGTGCTGAGCCTCGTGGCCACTGAGGTGTATTCCATTGAGCGGTTGCGTGGGTTGCACGACAAGGCCAAAGAAAACCTGCGGACATTGCGTCTGCCCAATTTGCACCTGATATTTGGTGATGGCATGATCGGGTTCGAAAAAGGTGCCCCTTATGCTGGCATTATTTCTGCAGCTGGTGGCGAGCAGGTGCCTCAGCCTTGGCTCGACCAGCTGGCTGTAGGAGGGCGACTGATCGCGCCCACAGTCACGGCTCAGGGGCAGCAGGCGCTGGTGGTTGTGGAACGAACAGCCTCAGGGTTTAAAAAAGAGGTTTTGGAGGCAGTTCATTTTGTGCCTCTAAAATCGGGAGTAGCCTGAAAGTTATCATTAGTCTATGAAGTTGATTTCCCCAAATACATTCCGTCTGGGCGCAGCCACTCTTGTGCTGGTCCTTGTTTCCGCATGCACCAGCACTCGCGTACCTGCACCGGTGGAAGACCGGGGCAGCAGCCGAGGGACAGCAAGTCGGGTTGGCGCGTCAGCGAACGCATCCCTGCCAGGTGCAGAAAACGCAGGTAAACCAGGCTATTACACAGTCAAGCAGGGCGATACGTTACACCGTATCGCTTTGGAGCATGGTCAGACCTGGCGCGATTTGATGCGCTGGAACAATTTGACCAACCCTGACGTCATTGAAGTTGGCCAGGTTCTTCGGGTGGCTCAGCCAGGTACAGTTGCTGAAAGTTCAGGCGTTGTGGTTCAGCCCATTACCTCTGCTCCAGGTGCCAATTCGGACAGTAAAACATCTACAGCCAAAGCCGCCCCCGCTCCATTGAGTGACGATGGATTGGGATTTATCTGGCCGTCTTCAGGAAGCGTGTCTGCAGGGTTTGACGAAGCCAAGAACAAAGGGCTGGACATCACGGGCAAGTCTGGAGACCCTGTGTTGGCTGCTGCCGACGGTCAAGTGGTGTATGCGGGCTCCGGTCTTCGAGGTTATGGCAACCTGATCATCCTCAAGCACAACAACACCTACCTCACGGCCTATGCCCACAACAAGGCCTTGCTGGTCAAGGAAGATCAGCGTGTGAAGAAGGGCGAAAAAATTGCAGAGATGGGCAATACGGACGCCGATCGCGTCAAACTGCACTTCGAGGTGCGACGACTGGGTAAGCCGGTGGACCCGATGCGCGTGCTGCCAGCACGTTGAATTTCAGGGCGGTGCCGTAATGGCACCGCAGAGCCTGAGACAATCGGGGCATGAGTGAAGTATTGAGTCCACAAGCCCCCGAAGTCCTGGACGGACTTTCCCAAGAAGAATTGAATGAGCAAGAGCAGCTGCCCGAGGGCTGGCTGCGTGTGCGTTCGCTGGACATGGACGCCCAGGGCATTGCCCGCCGCCCAGATGGCAAGGTGGTGTTCATCGACGGTGCCTTGCCCGGCGAATTGGTCGAGGTCAAGGTTGGCCGCAAGAAAAACAACTGGGAGCAGGGCACCGTTAGCGATATCCATCAGGAGTCCTGTCAACGAGTAACGCCCGGTTGCCCCCATTTCGGGCTGCACCAAGGCGCATGCGGAGGCTGCAAGATGCAGCACCTTGACGCCGCTGCGCAGGTGGCCATCAAGCAGCGCGTGCTCGAAGACAACCTGTGGCACCTGGCCAAGGTCAAGGCCGAGTCTTTGTTGCGACCCATTCAAGGGCCAGCTTGGGGCTACCGATTCCGCGCTCGCCTGTCGGTTCGCTATGTACAGAAAAAGGGCGAGGTGCTGATCGGCTTTCACGAGCGCAAGAGTCGCTACATTGCTGACATGCAGGTATGCCCGATCCTGCCGCCCAAGGTCAGTGCCATGCTCTTGCCACTGCGTGGCCTGATCGGCAGCTTGCAAGCGCGCGAAACGTGCCCTCAAATCGAACTGGCCTGCGGCGATGAGGTCGTAGCGCTGGTGTTGCGCCACCTGGAGCCGCTGTCCGATGCCGACAAGCAATTGCTGCGCAACTTTGCGGCAGAACAGGGCGTGCAGTGGTGGCTGCAACCCAAGGGACCGGATACGGTGCATCTGCTCGACGAAGGAGTGCAGCTGTCTTACGCCCTGCCGGACTTTGGCATCACCATGCCTTTCAAGCCGACTGACTTCACGCAGGTGAATCCCTTCATCAACCGCGTGCTGGTCAGCCGGGCGCTGCGATTGCTCAAGGCTGAAAAAACCGACCGCGTGATCGACTGGTTTTGTGGCTTGGGCAATTTCACCTTGCCCATTGCCACGCAAGCAGGCGAGGTGCTGGGCATTGAGGGTTCGGAGGCCCTGGTGCAACGGTCACACCAGAACTACGCTTTCAACCAGACCGGGCGCAACCAGCCCCTGGCTTCGACTTCCTTTGTGGCGCGCAACCTCTTTGACATGACGCCCGAAATGCTCGTGGCCGATGGGGTGGCCGATAAGTGGCTGGTCGACCCGCCGCGTGAAGGTGCTTTTGCCTTGAGCAAGGCCTTGGCCGAGTTGCATCAGCAACCCGATTTGCGTGGCAGCTGGACGCCCCCCAAACGCATCGTCTATGTGAGCTGCAATCCGGCCACACTGGCCCGCGATGCCGGCCTGCTGGTGCATCAGGCTGGCTACCGCTGCGTGGCAGCGGGTGTGGTCAACATGTTCGCGCATACCGCGCACGTGGAAAGCATGGCCGTGTTTGAGTTGGCTTGATGCCCCCGTCATCTCGAGTCAAGCGTGGTAATCTCAATACAAAGCAAAGTAAAAAGGGCTCCCTCGGGAGCCCTTATTGTCTGAGATGGTCAGCTCAATCGCGTTCGCCACCCATGATGCCCAATAAAGCCAGCAGACTCTGGAAGACATTGAACAAATCCAAGTAAAGGGCCAAGGTGGCACTGATGTAGTTAGTTTCACCGCCGTCCACGATCTGTTTGAGGTCAAACAACATGTAGGCGCTGAAGACAATGATGGCCAGTGTGGACAGCACCATCATTCCCACGGGAGAGCCCACAAAGACGTTCACGATGCCGCCGATGAGCAGGCCGATGGCGCCGACAAATAGCCATTTGTTCATGCCCGAGAGATCGCGTTTGATGGTCGTGGCCAGTGTGGCTATGACAAAGAATACGCCAGCCGTACCGGCAAAAGCCGTCATGATCAACTCAGAGCCGTTTTTGAAGCCAAGCACCATGGCCAACATGCGCGAGAGCATCAGGCCCATGAAGAAGGTAAACGCCAGCAAAACAGGCACGCCAGCCGCAGAGTTCTTGGTCTTTTCGATGGCGTACATAAACCCAAAGGCACCACCCAGAAAAACGATCAGGCCCAAACCACCGCTCAAAGAAGCGGTTATGCCTGTGGCAACACCCAGCCAGGCGCCTAATACGGTTGGCACGAGTGACAAAGCCAAAAGCCAATAGGTGTTGCGAAGCACACGATTTCGCGAGGCCAACTCGGTGCTGTGACCCCATGGGGAAGATGTAGAGATTCGGCTCATTCGGATTGCTCCTTTCGTAAAACCAGTTTTCATTTTAGGCATCTGGCCTCTCGGGTGCTAATACCGAAATCCCATGGGGCTATTGGGTAATTCAGTTTTGCACTCAGGTGAGGCAATCAGGGTTAACTGCCCGTGTATGCTTGCCGCCTTGTTTGCTTGAAAGTGAATCCTATGAAAACCCAATCTGTTCTCGAACTGTCCGATGTCAAAGCCATTGCCGCTGCTGCAGAGGCCGAAGCCCTGCGTAACAACTGGGCGGTGAGTATTGCCATTGTGGATGCGGGTGGTCACCTGCTGCATTTCCAGCGTCTGGACGGCGCGCCTGCCATTTCTTCCCAGATCGCACCGGCCAAGGCCCACACCTCGGCGATGGGTCGCCGCGAAAGCAAGGGCTATGAGGATGTGATCAACGGTGGTCGATACTCTTTCCTGTCGGCGCCTGGCATTTCGGGCATGCTCGAAGGCGGTGTACCTATCATGAAAGACGGTGCCTGCATTGGCGCCGTGGGCGTCAGCGGCGTCAAGTCCAACGAAGATGCCCAGATTGCCAAAGCGGGTATTGCCGCTATCGGCCTGTAAAGAGCGGTCACATTTGTTGCAGGCCCGCCATGTGCGGGCCTTTTTGCATCTGGCTCTCTGGAATAATGGAGGACTATTGCAGACAAATGTGCAGACAGATTTTGCAGGAGCCCTACATGCCCCAATACCGTTCCAAGACTTCCACCGCCGGCCGCAACATGGCGGGTGCCCGTTCCCTGTGGCGCGCCACGGGCATGAAGGACGATGATTTTTCCAAGCCCATCATCGCCGTGGTCAACTCTTTTACCCAGTTCGTGCCCGGCCATGTGCACCTGAAGGACCTGGGTCAACTGGTAGCCCGCGAGATCGAGGCGGCAGGCGGTGTGGCCAAGGAATTCAACACGATTGCGGTGGACGATGGCATCGCCATGGGACACGATGGCATGCTGTACTCTTTGCCCAGCCGCGACGTTATTGCCGATTCGGTCGAGTACATGGTCAACGCCCATTGTGCTGACGCAATGGTCTGTATCTCCAACTGCGACAAGATCACCCCCGGCATGCTGATGGCCGCCATGCGCCTGAACATTCCTGTCATCTTCGTGTCCGGTGGCCCCATGGAGGCTGGTCGCGTTCGCCTGGCCAATCCCGAAACCAAAACCATCGAGATCAAGAAGCTTGACCTGATCGACGCCATGGTCATGGCTGCCGACAGTAAAGTGAGCGATGAAGAAGTGGCCGAAGTCGAACGCTCGGCTTGCCCGACTTGCGGTTCTTGCTCGGGCATGTTTACCGCCAACTCCATGAACTGCCTGGCCGAAGCGCTGGGACTGGCCCTGCCGGGCAACGGCACTGTGGTGGCCACCCACGCTGACCGCGAACAGCTGTTCAAGCAAGCGGGCCGCAAAATCGTCGAGCTTGCCAAGCGCTACTATGAAAACGACGAGACGGGTATCCTGCCTCGCGCCGTTGGTTTCAAGGGCTTTGAAAACGCGATTGCACTGGACATCGCCATGGGCGGCTCCACCAACACCATCCTGCACTTGCTGGCGATTGCGCAAGAGGCCGAGATTGAGTTCACCATGGCCGACATCGACCGCATGTCCAAAGTGGTGCCCCAGCTGTGCAAGGTCGCGCCCAACACCAACAAGTACCACATCGAAGACGTGCACCGCGCAGGCGGCATCATGGGCATCCTGGGCGAGTTGGACCGAGCAGGCAAGCTGCACACCGACGTGCCCACCGTGCACGCTAAAACTATGAAAGACGCGCTGGACCAGTGGGACATTGCGCGCAACCCGTCTGACGCGGTCAAAACCTTTTACATGGCAGGCCCCGCTGGCGTGCCCACCCAAGTGGCGTTCAGCCAGGCCACCCGCTGGCCCAGCCTGGACACCGACCGTGCCGAGGGCTGCATCCGTTCGTTTGAACATGCCTTCAGCAAAGAAGGCGGCCTGGCGGTTTTGCGCGGCAACATCGCCCAAGACGGCTGCGTGGTCAAAACTGCCGGCGTGGACGACAGCTTGCTGGTGTTCGAAGGCCCCGCCCATGTGGTGGAAAGCCAGGACGAAGCCGTGGCCAATATCTTGAACGATCAAGTCAAAGCGGGTGATGTGGTGGTGGTTCGCTACGAAGGCCCCAAGGGCGGCCCCGGCATGCAGGAAATGCTGTACCCCACGAGCTACATCAAGTCCAAAGGCCTGGGCAAAGCCTGTGCGCTGCTGACCGATGGCCGTTTTTCGGGCGGTACTTCCGGCCTGTCGATTGGCCACTGCTCGCCCGAAGCGGCAGCGGGCGGCAACATCGGCCTGGTGCGCAATGGCGACCGCATTCGCATCGACATTCCCAACCGCCGCATCGACGTGTTGGTGAGCGACGAAGAGCTGGCCAAGCGCCGCGCCGAGCAAGACAAGCTGGGCTGGAAGCCTGCGCAAGCCCGCCCTCGCAAAGTGTCGGCTGCCCTCAAAGCCTACGCTTTGTTGGCCACATCGGCCGACAAAGGCGCTGTGCGCGACTTGTCACGTCTGGAGGGCTGAGGCCCGAACCACCTGGCCCCGAAAGGGGCCTTTTTCTTGCAGTTCCATGTTGACCCAACCCCAATTTGACCCCGTTGCGCTGCAGCTGGGCCCTGTCGCGGTGCATTGGTACGGTTTGATGTACCTGGCCGCATTTGCCTTGTTTGTGGCTTTGGCGCGCCGGCGTTTGCAGCATCCGCCATTTGCGCATTTGCCCGACTGGAAAGCACAGGATGTTGAAGACATTCTGTTTTTGGGAGTCGTGGGTGTGATCCTTGGCGGGCGCATCGGCTATTGCCTTTTCTACAAACCTGACTATTACGCCAGTCACCCGCTGGAAGTGTTTGCCGTGTGGCAGGGTGGCATGAGCTTTCATGGTGGCATGTTGGGCGTGATTGTGGCCATGGTGTGGTTTGCACGCAGCCGCCAGAGGTCGTTTTTGCAGGTGATGGATTTTGTGGCACCGTGTGTGCCGACGGGGCTTGCTGC
>CAZPTM010000042.1:0-1293 GCA_964589665.1 uncultured Limnohabitans sp.
GGCATGTCGTCATGCACCAGCGAATAAGCGTGAATCAATTCCAGCGCGCAAGCGGCGCGCAAAGCAGCGGTGTTGTCTGCACTTGTCCCCAGGGCCTGTGCCGTGGCCATGACCAGCAAGGGGCGCAGGCGCTTGCCGCCGTCGAGTGCGGCGTAGCGCATGGCTTTGCCCAACTGCGCGGGCGCGGCGGCATCGATCCATCGCGAGAGTGCGTCCTCGACCAGTTGCAAACGGGGCTGCATCCACTGCTGCAAGGCTGGGGACAAACTCATGCTTCGTCCCAAGGTTTGAGTTGACCGTTTTCCAGCACCTGAATCTGGTTTTCAACCGCCTGCAGCTGGTCCCGGCAATAAGACAACAACACGGCCCCACGCTGGTAACCGCTGAGCAACTCGGACAGAGGCATTTGCCCCGACTCCAAGCGGGCCACCAAAGACTCAAGCTCAGCCACAGCCGCTTCATAGCTCTGCGGCAGGTCGGCGACTGTTTCGGTCGGGGCTGGCGTGCGTGCTTTGGACATCTGTATTTCCACAAAAGCCTTGATTTTAGGAGCTCTCTCTGACGCAAGCTTTCACTGCCAGAAACGCCACATATCTCCAGAGGGTACAATCAGCAATTCTTTGGGCAGTTTTGACTGCCTTTTTCGTCTGCGCCGGTTTCTTCGGAGTACAGCGCTTTGTCCCTGCCCCTTCATAGGGGGAGTCTCTAGGTCAGGTCACCCATGTCTGATTTAAGTCTTCAGCTACAGCAGGCCGCAAGCCAACTGCCAGTTTCATCCTACTTTGATGCCTCGCTCCTGCAGCGAGAGCGCGAAGTACTTTTTTCCAACGGCCCCCGTTATGTGGGTCATGCCTTGTCGGTGCCCGAGCCGGGGGATTATTGTGCCCTGCCACAAGAGGCCGAGGGGCGTGCTTTGGTGCGCAACGCGCAAGGCCAGGTGGAGCTCATCTCCAATGTGTGCCGTCACCGTCAGGCCGTCATGCTCAAGGGGCGCGGCAACCTGTCAACCCAAGGCAAAGGCCACGGCGCGGGCAACATCATTTGCCCCCTGCACCATTGGACCTACTCGCCCAAGGGCGAGTTGCTCGGCGCACCGCACTTTGCACACGACCCCTGCCTGAACCTCAACAACTACAAGCTGCGCGAATGGAATGGTCTTTTGTTCGAAGACAACGGTCGCGACATTGCGGCCGACCTTGCCGGCATGGGCCCGCAGCACAAACTGAGCTTTGAAGGCTACAAGCTCGACCACGTCGAGATGCACGAGTGCAACTACAACTGGAAGACCTTCAT
>CAZPTM010000042.1:1393-10591 GCA_964589665.1 uncultured Limnohabitans sp.
CGCAAGCAGATGCAACAAGCGGCCTAAAACTACTCACCGCCTGAGTCCTGCTGGCATCAAGCGTTTTTTTCAAGGTCTTACGCACATGCAGGCTTTATGGATGGTCCTTGCAGCCCTGCTGTTTGCCACCATGAGCGTGTGCATCAAGCTGGCTGCGGCAGACTTCACTGTTTTTGAAATCGTATTGGCCCGTGGCCTGATTGGCATGGGGGTGATGACGGTCATCTGTCGACACCGCAACGTTGCCCTGCGCACGCCTGTACCGATGATGCACGTGTGGCGCTCGGTCGTAGGTGCGACGGCGCTGTCTTGCTGGTTCTATGCCATCGCCCATCTGCCCTTGGCCACAGCCATGACGCTCAACTATATGAGTGGCATCTGGGTCGCAGCCTTCATGGTGGGAGGCTCTGTCTTGTTGGGGCGCAGCGCCGATTTAGGCCGCCAAGGCCCACTGGTCATGACCGTGCTGGCGAGTTTTGCTGGTGTGGTGCTCTTGCTGCGCCCCACCCTCAACCACGATCAGTTCTTGGCTGGTGTTGTGGGCTTGATTTCAGGCATGTGCGCCGCTCTTGCCTACATTCAGCTAGCAGCCCTTGGGCGCGTGGGCGAGCCCGAGTCAAGGACAGTGTTTTATTTCTCCATTGGCTCCAGCATAGTGGGCATTTCAGGCATGGCGCTTACCGGCGCACACAACTGGTGGCAACCCGAAGCACTATGGCTGCTGCCGATTGGCATTTTGGCCACATTGGGACAATTGGCCCTGACCCGTGCCTACAGCCGCAGTTCTGCATTGCTTGTCGCCAATTTGCAATACTCGGGCATTGTGTTTGCGGCACTCTATGGCCTGCTGGTGTTTGGCGACAATATTCCACTGTCGGGTTGGGGAGGTATCGCGCTCATCATCGCCAGCGGCCTGGCTGCCTCCGCACTGCGCCACCGCGCCCTGCCCAGCGCGCCTGTTGAAGACCACTGAAAGATCATCATGCCCCAAGCCACAACTTATTCTTTGTTGATTTCTGCTCAGCAACTGCAACAACTCAAAGCCACATCCATGCCCGTGGTCGTGTTCGATTGCAGCTTTGACTTGATGAACCCCGATAGTGTGGACGCCACCTACGCGCAGGAGCATATAGCTGGTGCCCAACACGCCCACCTGGACAGGCACCTGAGCGCACACGATGCCAGCCATGCACTCAATGGCGGTCGTCACCCTCTGCCCCGCGCCGAAGACGTGGCCCAGTGGCTTGGTCAATGCGGTGTTCATGAAGGCACGCAGGTGGTGGTCTATGACCGCAACGGCAACAACTACTGCGGCCGACTGTGGTGGATGCTCAAGTGGCTCGGACACGATGCAGTGGCCATCCTGGACGGTGGTTTGCAGGCCTGGAAAACAGCGGGCGGCGAACTTGCGCACGGCGCCAGCCCCGGCGCAGCGACTTGCACCTTTACCATTCGCCCAGCACTGCGCCAATGGCTGCGCATCGACGATGTTCGCAGCCAGCTAGGCCACCCCACCCAAACCTTGGTGGATGCGCGAGGTGCCCCGCGTTACCGTGGCGAAGTCGAACCGCTGGACCCGATTGCAGGCCACATTCCCGGCGCGATCAACCGTCCTTTCACTGACAATTTTGATGCGCAAGGCAAATTCAAATCATCCGAAGTCTTGCGACAGGAATGGTTGCAATTGCTGGCTGGCCGCAGCCCCGAGAGCGTGGTACATCACTGCGGCAGCGGTGTCAGCGCCGTGCCCAATATTGTGGCCATGGAGCTTGCCGGCCTGGGCGTGAGCCGCCTGTATGCGGGCAGCTGGAGCGAGTGGAGTCGCACCCCGGGCCTGCCCTGCGAAAAATCCTGAGTACTGGGCTCAGTGGGCGTGGCCACCTGCCAGCGCCGCAACCAACCAAACCCCCGACATGCCCACACCCAACCAGAAAATCTGGGCCAGGGTTTGGGGCAAGCTCAAACGCTTTTGCAACTGCGGGATCAAGTCCGCCAAAGCAACATACACAAAGCTGCTGCTGGCCACCACCAGGAAGTAGGGCAACTGCTCGTGCAAGGCATCGACCAGCACAAACCCCACAGCACCGCCAATGGCCGTAACAGCACCCGCAATCGACACCTTGAGCACAGCCGCCCTCGAGGAGCGGCCGCCTTGGGCGATCACCACCAAGTCGCCCATGTGGTGCGGCACCTCATGAACCAGAACAGCCAGCGCAGCGACCAGGCCCAAATGCCAATCGGCCACAAACGCAGAGGCAATCAAAATACCATCGCCAAAGCAATGCAGACTGTCGCCAGCCAACACTGACCAAGCGCCCGCGGGCGAATGGTGGTGATGGTGACTGTGTCCAGCGTGATGGTGTTCTTCATGATGATGCTCATGCCCGTGGTGCCACAACTCGGCCTTGTCCAGCAAGAAAAAGAAAATCAGTCCAGCCAGCAAGGTCAGAAACAACTGATGCGGCTCGACCTGACTCTCAAAAGCCTCGGGTAAAAGATTCAGGAACGCAGTAGCGAGCAAAGCACCCGCAGCCAGGCTGAGCATGTGCTGGGTATACCGAGCCAGCACACCAAAGCTCAGCCAGGCAGCCAGCCAGACGCTGCCCACACCCGCCAAGGCTGTAGCCACCACGATCAAGAAAAATGTGCTCATTGCATCCGTTCCATAAAAAACCGCCCACTGTGGGGCGGTTGCATTCCAGCTCAAGCCGTATTGTCAGCTGAGGCCATGCCCGGCAAACCATTTGAGCATGCGCTCCCAACCATCCTTGGCTGCCGCTTCGCGGTAGCTGGGGCGGTAGTCGGCGTGAAAGGCGTGCGGCACATCAGGATAGATGACCCACTCGCTCGATTTAGCCGCTGCCGCGTCTTGCGCCGCCAAGGCTGATTTCATCTTATCAACCGTGTCAAGCGGTATGCCCGTATCGGCCCCGCCATACAGGCCCAACACCGGCGCTTTCAGTTCAGCCACCTTGTCCAAGGGATGCCAGGGGTTCTGGGGCGTGGTCTTGCCCACCAGTCGCCCATACCAGGCCACTGCCGCCTTGAGCTTGGGCTGATGCTGCGCATACAGCCAGGTAATGCGGCCTCCCCAGCAAAATCCGGTGATACCCAGGCGCGATACATCGCCACCCTGTGCTTGTGCCCAAGCCACCGTTGCATCCAGATCACCCATGACCTGAGCATCAGGCACTTTGGACACCAACTCGCTCATCAATTTGGCCAGTTCGCCATATTCGCTGGGGTCGCCCTGGCGGATGAACAACTCTGGCGCAATCGCCATGTAACCCGCGCGGGCCAAACGGCGCGTTACATCGGCAATGTACTCATGCACCCCGAAGATTTCAGAGATCACCAACACCACTGGCAAATTGCTTTTACCCGCCGGCATGCTTCGGTAGGCAGGCATCTTGAAGCCATTGACGTCAATCATCACCTCGCCCGCCACCAGGCCATCGGCAGAGGTCTTGATGGCCGTCTGGCTCATGACACCACCAGCTGCAGCGGCATAACCCACACCCAATGCAGCCTTCAGTGCAAAGCGTCGGTCAACACCCCCCTCGCGCCCAGCAAGCAGGGATTGGGCATCTTTGAACAAGTCTTCACGCATGTTTGAGCTCCTTAAAACCAGTGATTGCAATGTTGACACAAAAGCCGATGGACTGCTTCGCTTCGCTCGCAGTGCCCCCTCATATCCCCCTTGAAAGCCCCATCCGTCATGGCGAGGCACGAAGCGACAAGTTTCAGTGGGCCTGCTCCCAGTTCGGCCCCACACCCACCTCGGCCAGCAACGGCACCTTGAGTTGCGCCACCTCGGCCATGATGCGCGGCACCTCGCTGCGCACCCAATCCACCTCGGCCAGCGGCACCTCGAACACCAGTTCGTCGTGCACCTGCATGATCACTTTGGTGGCTTTACCCTGCGCATCCAGGGCCTGCTGCACAGCCACCATGGCGAGCTTGATCAGGTCGGCCGCCGTGCCCTGCATGGGCGCGTTGATGGCGGCGCGCTCGGCCCCGGCGCGGCGCGGGCCGTTGGGGCTGTTGATCTCGGGCAGCATCAGGCGGCGGCCAAACACAGTCTGCACATAGCCTTGCGCCTTGGCCTGTTCGCGGGTGTCGTCCATGTAGCGCTTGACGCCTGCAAAGCGCTCGAAGTAGCGGGTGATGTAGTTCTTGGCCGCCGTGTTGTCGATGCCCAGCGCCTTGGCCAGGCCAAACGCGCTCATGCCGTAGATCAGGCCGAAGTTGATGGTCTTGGCGTAGCGGCGCTGCTCGCTCGACACCTGATCGGGCGTGAGGCCAAACACCTCGGCCGCCGTGGCCTTGTGCACGTCCAGGCCTTCATGAAAGGCGCGCAGCAGCGCCTCGTCGCCGCTCAGGTGCGCCATGATGCGCAGCTCGATCTGGCTGTAATCGGCGCTGGCGATCACGCAGCCCGTGGGGGCCACAAAGGCCTCGCGCACCTTGCGGCCCTCGGCGGTGCGGATCGGAATGTTCTGCAGGTTCGGGTCGTTGCTCGACAGGCGGCCTGTGACGGCCACCGCCTGCGCATAGTGCGTGTGCACCCGGCCCGTGCGGGGCAAGGCCATCTGCGCCAGCTTGTCTGTGTAGGTGCCCTTGAGCTTGGACAGGCTGCGGTGCTCCAGAATGCGGGCAGGCAGCGGATAGTCTTCGGCCAGTTTTTCAAGCACTTCTTCATCGGTGCTACGGGCGCCGGTGGCGGTTTTCTTGATGACGGGCAAACCCAACTTGTCAAAGAAAAGATCGCCCAGCTGCTTGGGGCTGGCCAGGGTGAAGGGTTGGCCAGCGATCTCATACGCCTCCTGCTCTAGCTGAACGATGCGCTCGCCTAAAGCCTGGCTTTGCGCGGCCAGTGTGGGCGCGTCGATCAGCACGCCATTGCGTTCGATGCGAAACAGCGCCTCGCTGGTGGCAATCTCCAGCTCGTAAATGCGTTTGAGCCCAGCGTTGGCTTCGATCTGCGGCCACAGTGTCAGGTGCACGTCCAAGCACTGGTCAGAGTCTTCGCAGGAATACTCGGCAGCCTTGGCCACATCGACCTGCGCAAACGGGATCTGGTGCGCTCCCTTGCCGCACAGGTCTTCATAGCTGATGCCCTTGCGGCCCAGATGCCGTTCGGCCAGGCTGGCCAGACCGTGGGGCTTGTGCACTTCGAGCACATAGCTTTGCAGCATGGTGTCGTGCACATAGCCGTGCACCTCGATGCCGTGGTTGGCGAACACATGGCGGTCGTATTTGACGTGCTGGCCCAGCTTGTGGCGGGCCGGGTTTTCGAGCCAGGGTTTCAGCTTGGCGAGCACATCGGCCAGCGGCAGCTGCTCAGGGGCATCCGGGCCATTGTGCGCCAGCGGAATGTAAGCCGCCTCGCCGGGCTTGACCGACAGCGAGATGCCCACGATCTCGGCGCGCATTTCGTCGAGTGAGGTGGTTTCGGTGTCGAGTGCCGTCAGCTCAGCGGCGTCGATCCGGGCGAGCCACTGATCAAACGTCCCCCAGTCTGTGATGGTGGCGTAGTTCACGACGAACGTACTGTCATCGCGAGGCTGCAGGCCGTGGCGATCTATGGATTGCCGCGCTTCGCTCGCAATGACAGTATTGTCAGTTCCGCCAAACAGGTCGCCCATGACGGCAGCAGCACGCGGCGCAGGCGGCACCGAGCCACCCGCCTTGGCCGCCAGCGTTCGGAAGCCATAGGTTTCATAGAAGCTGCGCAGTTTATCCTCGTCCGGTGCGTGCAGGTGCAGGGCGTCCAACGCGGGCAGTCCCGGCACCCAACCCGACAGATCGCAGTCGGTTTTCATGGTGACCAGCGCGCGGCCCTGGGGCAGCCAGTCCAGCGCCTGGCGCAGGTTTTCACCTGCCGCGCCCTTGACCTCTGCAGCCCGCGCCACCAAGGCGTCGAGCGAGCCATATTCGAGCAGCCACTTGGCCGCCGTCTTGGGGCCCACCTTGTGTACGCCCGGCACGTTGTCGACCGGGTCCCCCACCAGCGTCTGGTAGTCGATCATGAGCGAGGGCGGAACGCCAAACTCGGCGGTCACACCCGCCACATCGCGCTTTTTGCCATTCATGGTGTCGACTATGGTGACGTGTTCATTGACCAACTGGCTCAAGTCCTTGTCGCCGCTGGAGACAATCACATTGACGCCCTGGCTGGCGGCGGTGTGCGCCAGCGTGGCGATCACGTCGTCGGCCTCCACCCCTGGCACGTCCAGCACCGTCCAGCCCATCAGGCGCACCAACTCGTGGATGGGCTCAATCTGCGCACGCAAATCGTCTGGCATGGGGCTGCGATGGGCCTTGTACTCGGGGTACATCTCGTCGCGGAAGGTGGGGCCCTTGGCGTCGAACACGCAGGCCGCCAGCGGCGCCGGAAAGTCCTTGCGCAGCCGCTCCATCATGTTGATCATGCCGCGAATGGCCCCGGTGGCAGGGCTGCTGGAGTCGCCCGGCACGGCCCGCAGGTCGGGCATGGCATGAAAGGCGCGGTAGAGGTAGCTGGAGCCGTCGACCAGCAGCAGCATCGGTTTGACTTCGGTGGAATCACTCATTTGCGCATTTTCCACTGCCCGAGCCTCCTACAATGGACGGTTGACGTAAATCCACTTTATTTTTGCCGGGTCACCCGCCCGGCCATGAACGTAGCCATGGCGGTTTTCACCGAAGTTTCCGAAGCCCAAGCGGGCGAATTGATGCACCAGCTCAAGCTGGGCGAGCTGACAGCTTTGCGCGGTATTGAAGGCGGCATTGAAAACACCAACTACTTTGTCTCCACGGATCAAGGCGAGTATGTGCTCACCCTGTTCGAGCGCCTGACGCATCAGCAGCTGCCGTTTTACCTGTACCTGATGAAGCACCTGGCAGGCAAAGGTATACCCGTGCCGGACCCGGCCGCCAATCCCGATGGCGATGTGTTGCATACCCTCTGTGGCAAGCCCGCCGCTGTGGTCAACAAACTGGCAGGCAAAAGCCAGCTAGCGCCGCAGACCGTGCACTGCGCAGCCGTAGGGGACATGCTCGCACGCATGCATCTGGCCGGGCAGGACTACAGCCGCCACCAGCCCAACCTGCGCGCCTTGCCCTGGTGGAACGAAACAGTCCCCGTGGTGCTGCCCCATCTGGACGCCGACCAGTCCGCCTTACTTAGCAGCGAGCTGGCCTATCAGAACCATATTGCCGAAGGTTCGGCCTACGCCGCCTTGCCTAGAGGCCCGGTGCATGCCGACCTGTTTCGCGACAACGTCATGTTCGAGGGCGAGCGCCTGACAGGCTTTTTCGACTTCTACTTTGCTGGCGTCGACACCTGGTTGTTTGACTTGTCTGTTTGCCTGAACGATTGGTGCATTGACCAGCCTACTGGTGCGTTTGAAGCTGCGCGCGTTCAGGCCATGCTGCAGGCCTACCAGGCAGTGCGCCCCCTCAATGCAAGCGAACGCAGCTTGGTCAACGCCCAATTGCGCGCTGGCGCTCTGCGCTTCTGGATTTCGCGCCTGTGGGACTACCACCTGCCGCGCGAAGCGTCGATGTTGGTGCCACATGACCCTACGCATTTCGAGCGTGTGCTGCGTCAACGCATTACCCACCCCATCAGCCTGTAAAGTTCAACCATGAAGCTCAATATTGTTCCCGCTCGCGCCGGTTGGCAATGGGCCCTGCTCGGGGTCAAGACATTCTGGCGTCAACCCCTGGCCATGGGTGGCCTGTTTTTCATGATGATGGCGGCCATCTCTGTTACGTCCATGGTCCCCGTGATTGGAGGTGCACTCGCACTGGTACTCTTGCCCACACTCACGCTGGGCATGATGGTCGCAGCCGACACCGCCGACAAAGGTCAATTCCCCCTGCCGCCCACCTTGTTCGTAGGTCTGCGCGACGCAAAAACCCGCATGCCCTTGCTGCAGCTGGGCGGTTGGTATGCAGTTGGTTTTTTCCTCGTCTTGGCCCTGTCCATGGCAGTGGATGGTGGCAACTTTGCCAAGGTCTATCTGGGCCAAGCCGCGATGACACCCGAGATCATCACCGGACAGGGCTTTCAGGGGGCGATGTGGGTCTCCACCTTGCTGTATGTTCCACTGGCCATGATGTTCTGGCACGCCCCAGCCCTGGTGTACTGGCATGGGATTTCACCAGTTAAAAGTTTGTTCTTTAGCCTCGTGGCCTGCTGGAGGAACCTGAAGGCTTTTGCCATGTATGTGGTTGCCTGGTCGGCCATTTTTGTGGGAACCGGCATGCTGGCGTTGTCGATCTCCAGCCTGATGGGTAACCCCGGCCTGATGGGTATCACCATGATGCCGCTGATGATGGTCGCGGCGGCCATGTTTTTTACCTCCATGACCTTCACCGTACGCGATTGCTTGCACGCCTGAACTGCGCCGGCGTGCCGCCTACACCACAGTGAGCTTGGCCACCGACAAGGCCAGCCATTTGATGCCGTGGCGCGGGAAATTCACCTGCGCACGTGCATCAGCGCCCCCTCCCTCCACCGACAGCACCTTGCCCTCGCCAAACTTGGCGTGAAAAACCTGCAGACCCGCGCGAATGCCGTGTTCGGGATCGGCCTTTTGCACGGGCACGGGCGCTGCCGCATAGGTGCTGGCGCTCACGCCCAAGCCGCTGTTGCCCCAGGCCGGGCGCACACTGGCCGAGGTGCTGGCCCAGCCCCCCAGGCCTGAAGCAAAAGCGCCCGTTTTGGGGGTGATCCATTTCAGGCACGCCTCTGGCAACTCCTCCAGAAAACGGCTGCGGATGTTGTAGCGTGTCTGGCCATGCAACATGCGTGTTTGCGAATGGCTCAGGTACAAACGTTTGCGCGCACGCGTGATGGCGACATACATCAGGCGGCGCTCTTCTTCGAGTCCGTCGTAGTCGTTCATCGCATTCTCGTGGGGGAACAAGCCTTCTTCCAGCCCGGTGATGAACACCACATCGAACTCCAGGCCCTTGCTGGCGTGCACCGTCATGAGCTGAATGGCGTCGTCGCCCGCTTGCGCCTGGTTGTCACCCGCCTCCAAAGAGGCATGCGTCAAGAAGGCTGCGAGGGGACTCATGGTGACGCCATCGGCATCAAAGTCTTCGGGGGAAGACTGCTTCGCTGCGCTCGCAGTGCCATCTGCGCTCAGCCCCTGACTGGCAGGGCTTTGCGACAACTCGGGCAAGGCCACGGCGCTGCGGCCA
>CAZPTM010000043.1:0-10512 GCA_964589665.1 uncultured Limnohabitans sp.
CGCGCTCGCGTTTGAGCTGTTCGCTTAAGGTGCTGCCATCGGCCTCCAGCAACAATTCCTTGATGCTGGCCATGCTGTTGGGTGCGCGGGCGTTCAGGCAGGCGGCCAGTTCCAGTGCGCTGCTCAGTGCGGTGTCTGCTTCGCACAAACGGTTAACTACACCCAGGGCATGCAGGCGTTCGCCGCCGATGCGCTCGCCCAGCATCAGCAATTCGGTGGCGAGATGGCGAGGAATCAAGCGAGAAAGGCTCCAGCTGCCACCGCCGTCGGGCGAGAGGGCAATGCCACTGTAGGCCATCACAAACACGCTGTTGCGTGCCGCGACGATCATGTCGCAAGCCAGGGCCAGCGAAAATCCTGCTCCTGCAGCGGGGCCTTCTACAGCTGCAATCACCGGCTTGGGACAGGTGCGAATGGCCTCGATCCAGCTGTGCAGGCCTTCGATGCTTTGGGCTTGTACTTCGGGCGGCTGCTGGCGATTGTTTTGCAGGCGTTGCAAATTGCCACCTGCGCTGAAAGTGCTGCCTTCGCCCGTGATGACAACAGTGCGCACGTCGGGGTTGGACTCGGCTGCATTCAGCGCCTCGACGCCTGCGGCGTACATTTCCGGTCCGAGGGCATTGCGGTGCTCGGGGTTGGAAATCGTCAGGATCAGGGTCTGATCCTGGCTGGTGCTCAAGAGTTGGGCCGTCATGTGCTTACTCTTCTTCGTGCATGAGGGACAGGCCAATGGCCCCACGGCGGCGCAGCCATGGGCTCGGGCGATAACGGGGGTCGCCATAAACGGTCTGCATGTTGAACAGGATTTCCAGCATGCTGTCCGGGCCGTAGCGGTTGCCCATGGCTAGCGGACCCATGGGGTAGGCCAGGCCCAGTGTGACGGCGGTTTCCAGATCTTGCGGTGTACACACGCGTTGCTGACACATGTCGCTGGCGATGTTGACGATGGAGGCCACCACGCGCTGGGTGACAAAGCCGCCACTGTCGCGAATGACCGAAACCGGTTTGCCATCGCGCGCGAACAGGGCGTGGGCGGCATCGCGCATGTCAGCGCGTGTGGCGGGGTTGGTGGCCAGCACACGGCGCTTGGTGTCGCTGTCGGGCACGAGCATGTCGATGCCGATGGTGCGCGCCGGATCGTGACGGTCCACCACGGCCACGGTGGTGACGTCAAAGCCCAGCGGAGCAACGATGGTCAAGGCCTCGGGAGAGGGGGATGCACTGGTTTCGATTTTTGCGCCCAGGTCCTTGAGCAATTGCAGCAACTCGGAGCGACGCGCGGCGCGCGGTGACACCCACACGGGCGGAATGTTCTCGACCACAGGGACACTTGGCTCGGCGGGCACTTGTTGCACGCCATCGACGTATTTGTAGAAGCCTTCGCCCACTTTTTTGCCGACCACACCACCGGCCAGGCGCTGGGCAGTGATCACGTTGGGGCGGTAACGCGGTTCATCGTAATACTGGCGGTAAATGGCCTCGATGACGTGGTGCGACACATCCAGCGCCGTCAGGTCAAACAGCTCGAAGGGGCCAAGGCGGAAGCCGACCTGGTCGCGCAGGATGCGGTCCACGGTGGCGAAGTCGGCAATGCTTTCGCTGACAATGCGCAGGGCTTCGGTGCTGTAGGCCCGACCGGCGTGGTTGACGATAAAGCCGGGCGTGTCTTGCGCCTGCACCGGGGTGTGCCCCATCTGGCGGGCGAAGTCTGACAGACGTTGGCAGGTGGTGCTGTCGGTTTTGAGGCCAGCAATGACTTCCACCACCTTCATGAGCGGCACGGGGTTGAAAAAGTGGTAGCCCGCAAAGCGCGCCGGATTTTGCATGCCAGCAGCGATCGCTGTGACCGAGAGTGAAGAGGTGTTGGTGACCAGTACGCAATCTGCCGCAACGGTTTTTTCCAGCTCAGCAAACACAGCTTTCTTGATGTCGATTTTTTCGACAATGGCTTCGACCACCAGCTGGCAGCCGGCCAGGTCCTGCAAGGTGTTGGCCTGGTGCAGGCGAGCCTTGTTGGCAGCCACGGCTTCGGCGCTGAGCTTGCCTTTGTCGGCCAATTTGTCCCAGGTCTGGCCGAGGGCTTCGCAGGCTTTGGCACTGGCGCCGTCTTGTGTGTCGTACAGCCAGACCTGGCTGCCTGCCTGGGCGGCAATTTGTGCAATGCCGCGCCCCATGGCGCCGGCGCCAATGATGGCTACGTTTTGAAATTCAACGGTCATGGTGGTACCTGAGTCTCTTGAAATGGGTAGCTTGGCGTTCTTGTGCACGCCATCGTAAAAAAGTCGATTATGCGTGTACTGACGATCTCAGCGCCGCACTTGCAGAGCACCGGGGTTGACAATGTTGGTTGGTGTGCCCTTGATGAAGTTCACCACATTGTCAAAAGCAGCGCTGAAGTACAACTCGTAGCTGTCTTTTTCAACATAACCCAGGTGAGGCGTGCAGATGCAGTTTTCGAGCCGCAGCAGGGCAGAGCCTTGCAAGATCGGTTCGGACTCAAACACGTCAATCGCAGCCAGCCCCGGGCGACCACGGTTGAGGGCGCTGATCAAGGTATTGGCGTCGACCAGCTCTGCGCGGGCCGTGTTCACCAAGGTAGCTGTGGGTTTCATGCGTGCCAGGTCTTCTGCGGTGACGATGTTGTGGGTGGTCTCGCTCAACCGCAGGTGCAGTGACAGCACGTCTGAATTTTCAAAAAACGCTTCTCGGCTGGAGGCGGCATGATGGCCGTCGTGGACGGCGCGCTGGCGGGCCGATTCGCTGCCCCAGATCTGGACATGCATGCCAAACGCCTGGCCGTAGCCGGCAACCAGCTGGCCAATACGACCATAGCCCCAGATGCCCAAGGTGCGACCACGCAAGCTGGTTCCCAGACCGAAGTTGGCCGGCATGGATGCGGCTTTGAGGCCCGATTGTTGCCAAGCGCCATGCTTGAGGTTGCCAATGTATTGTGGCAAGCGACGTGCCGCAGCCATCACCAAAGCCCAGGTCAGTTCGGCAGGGGCAATGGGGGAGCTCACGCCTTCGGCAACGGCAATGCCACGTTCGGTACAGGCGGCCAGGTCAACGTGTTTGCCGACACGGCCGGTTTGAGCGATCAGCTTGAGCCTGGGCAGTTTTTCGATCAGGGCGCGGTTGAGGGCCGTGCGCTCACGGATCAGGACCAGGATGTCAGCGTCCTTGAGGCGCACCGAAAGCTGGCCCATGCCTTTGATGGTGTTTGTGTACACCTTCGCGGCGTAGGACTCGAGCTTGGTGGCGCAGTCGAGTTTGCGCACCACGTCCTGATAGTCGTCCAGAATCACAATGTTCATGTCGACATTGTGCCCTGAGCCAGCGGTGTCCGGCTCAGGTGGGACGCGATTTCAGTGGACTGTCAGGTGAGTTTCGCGTTCAGCCAGGCGGTCAAGTTCGGCGCAAATGTCAGCCATACGGCCGGACATGACCATACGCCCAGCGCAATCGCTGCGAACGCCGTCTTCGGCAAGGCGAACCACGCGTAAGGCAGTGGGGCGCTGAACTTGGCACGAGACCGGGCGGGAGCGTACCGCTGCAGGGGTGATGCAAGTCGTTGACGCCGGGCGGGTATTGACCGATGGGCGTGTGGTTTGGGACCAGGCGTTGAACAGGTTGGAAAGAGCAACAAGTGCGATGGCCATGTGAAACTCCAAAAAACAAAGTTTGAACACAGGCGAGATTGAAAAAAGAGCAATGTCTTCGGGGCCGCACCAGTAAGGCGCTGCGCCCGCCACCCGAAGACAGGCCCGTGGTTTACATCATGAGGGTGTTGCGGATCAGACCTACGGCGCGGCCTTCGATTTCGAAAGACTCTTCGGGGTCCACCACGATGACCGGGTAGTCTGGGTTCTCGGGCAGCAGTTCGATACGGCCACCGCTCTGGTTCAGGCGTTTGACAGTGACGTCTTCGCCCAGACGGGCCACGACGATCTGGCCGTTACGTACTTCCTTGGTGGATTTGACGGCCAGCAGGTCGCCGTCCATGATGCCGGCGTCGCGCATGGACATGCCGCGCACGCGCAGCAGGTAGTCGGGCTGCTCGGTGAACAGGCTGCTTTCGAGCTGGTAGGTGCGGTCCACGTGTTCCTGCGCGAGAATCGGGGAGCCGGCGGCGACGCGACCGATAAGGGGCAGGGACAATTGGCCCAGGCCCGGCAAGGTCAGGCTCAAGCTGTCGTTGTGGGCGCGCGTGCTGCGGTTGCTGCCCTTGAGGCGAATGCCACGCGAGGTGCCGCTGACCAGTTCGATGGCGCCTTTGCGTGCCAGCGCTTGCAGGTGTTCTTCGGCCGCGTTGGCAGACTTGAAACCCAGTTCGCTGGCAATTTCAGCGCGGGTAGGGGGCGCACCGGTAGAGGCAATGGTGTTCTGGATAAGTTCCAGAATTTGTTGCTGGCGGGCGGTGAGCTTGGGACTGTCGATCATGGCAGACTCCTGTTGGGGGCTGTTTGTTTATCCAGTAACTGTATTTTTAACCAGTTTTTGAGGTTCTGCAAGTGTCAATGGCAAAAAAATTCGAAAAAATTGTGGTTTTGGGCACGGGCGGGACGATTGCTGGTCAGGCGTCTACCGCTCAAGACCATGTGGGCTATGTGGCGGGTGCATTGGATGTGCAGACCGTTTTGGCCTCGGTTGCAGGGGTGTCTGAGATCTTGGGCACGGTACAGCTGCTGAGCGAACCCATCGCTCAGATCGACAGCAAAGACATGGATGCCCTCACTTGGTATGCCTTGTCCATGCGAGTGCGGCACTGGGCCGCGCAGCCCGGCGTGGGGGCGATTGTTATCACGCATGGTACGGACACGCTGGAAGAAACGGCCTGGTTCCTGGCGCAAACCTGTGCGTTGCCTTGTCCTGTAGTCCTGGTCAGCGCCATGCGTCCTGCATCGGCCTTGTCGCCCGATGGGCCACAAAACCTGCGCGACGCGTTGGTGGTTGCGCTGGATGCGCGCAGTCAGGGCGTTCTGGCTGTGAGCGCAGGCGCGGTGCACGCGGCGCGACATGTACGCAAAGCGCATCCTTACCGAGTCGATGCTTTTGACTCAGGGGATGCGGGCGTTCTTGGCTGGGTGCAAGCCGGTCAGGTGCGGTGGCAGCATGCGGCACCCTCTGCCCTGGAGGCTGATCAAAACTTGCCGCCGCCAGAGCTGTGGCCATGGGTGGAGGTACTGACCAGCCATGCCATGGCGCAAGCCGCCAGTGTCGATGCCTTGGTGGCAGCAGGGGTGCGAGGTCTGGTGGTGGCGGCCACGGGCAATGGCACCGTCCACGTCCAGTGGGAGCAGGCACTGCAACGCGCGTGCGACCATGGTGTGAAGGTCTGGATCAGCACCCGCTGCGAACAAGGGCCTGTAGTGCGCTCTCCATCTGAGGTTTGCGCCTGGGGCGTTTACACCGACTTGCCGCCTATGAAGGCGCGAATTGGCTTGATGCTGTCCTTGATGGCATCAGCCTGAGTCTGTCGTTTGAAAGCAAGAAGGCCCCGCAATGCGGGGCCTTCTTGCTTGAGGGGGGTGAAGATTAGCTGGCAAGGGCTTCAAAAGCGCGTGCAGTGATGTCGTCCACACTGCCCATGCCACTGATGGCGCGGTACTTGGGAGCGGCCGCGGGGTCTTGCTTAGCCCAGCCGGAGTAGTAGTCCACCAAGGGGCGGGTCTGGTTGCTGTACACATCCAGGCGCTTCTTCACGGTCTCTTCCTTGTCGTCGTCGCGTTGCACCAGCGGCTCGCCGGTCACATCGTCCACGCCTTCAACCTTGGGCGGGTTGAATTTGACGTGGTAGGTGCGGCCCGAAGCCGGGTGCGAGCGGCGACCGCTCATGCGCTCGATGATGGCGTCGAAAGGCACATCGATCTCAAGCACATAGTCCAGTTTGACGCCAGCGGCCTTCATGGCTTCGGCTTGGGGAATGGTGCGTGGGAAACCGTCAAACAGGAAGCCCTTGGCGCAGTCAGGCTGGGCAATGCGGTCCTTGACCAGGTTGATGATCAATTCGTCGCTGACCAGACCGCCAGCGTCCATCACTTTTTTGGCTTCAATGCCCAGAGGCGTGCCGGCCTTGACGGCGGCGCGCAGCATGTCACCCGTGGAGATTTGTGGAATGCCATATTTTTGGCAGATGAAGTTGGCCTGGGTGCCTTTACCGGCGCCAGGTGCGCCCAACAGGATCAGTTTCATGTCTCTTCCTTGTCGACTTGAACAATGGCGTTCCCCGCCCTGAAGGACGAGTAACAAACTGGGGGGAGGATAGCATGCAGCCCCTTATGGAGCCTTACGCTGCCAGCAGGCGACGTACGCGCTCCAGATCTTCGGGGGTGTCCACGCCGGGGCCCGGAGCGTGCTCTGTGATGTGCACTGCAATGCTGTGGCCATGCCATAAGGCGCGCAGCTGCTCCAACGACTCCAAGGTTTCGGTGGGGGCGGCCTGCAAGGTCGGGAATTGCTTGAGAAAGCCCGCACGGTAAGCGTAAATGCCTACATGGCGTAACGGTGCAGGGCTGGGCAGGGCTTTGAGGCCGCTGCCTTGCTGACCATCGCGCCACCAGGGAATCGGTGCGCGGCTGAAGTAATGGGCCAGGCCCTGATGATCCAGCACGACTTTGACGACATTGGGGTTTACAAAGTCTTCGAGCGTGTTGATGGCGTGGGCTGCGGTGCTCATGCTCGCTTGCGGGTGCTCGGCCAGCAGGTGTGCAACGCGGTTGATGAGTTCAGGGTCGATCAGGGGCTCATCGCCTTGAACATTGACCACGATGTCATCGTCGTGCAGACCCAACAGGACGCAGGCTTCGGCCAGCCGGTCGCTGCCACTGGGGTGGTCGCTGCGGGTGCGCAAGGCATGCACCTGGTGTGCTTCGCATGCCTGGACAATGCGTTCGTCATCAGCAGCGACCACCACGTGGCTAGCACCCGATCGGATGGACTGTCGTGCCACGCGCACGACCATGGGCACGCCCGCGATGTCGGCCAGCGGTTTGTTGGGCAGCCGGCTCGAAGCCATGCGCGCCGGAATGATGACGGTAAAGCGAGGGTGACTCATGGTCAAACGCTCAGGCTTGGGTAGAAGCCGGACGCTCTAACTCTTCGTCGCTGAGCACGCGCGCTTCGTTTTCCAGCAGGATCGGGATGCCGTTGCGAATGGGGTAGGCCAGACGGGCGCTACTTGAGCGCAGCTCCTGACGTTCACGGTCATATTCGAGAGGCCCTTTGGTGACGGGGCAAACCAGCAGTTCAAGGAATTTGGAGTCCATGCCCAATCATAGCGGCTTGCCTGCTGTGCTTTGTGCCAGCAGATGGTCCAGCGCTTGGGTAAATGCGGTGGGTAAATCCAGCTGCAAAGGGACAGCCAGCACTTGTGGATGCTGCGGCCAGAGTTTGACGGCATCTTTTTCAGTGCACAGAACGATCGCATCCTCCGCTGGCGGTCTCCAATGGCTGAAGTTGGCATGGTCTGGCCAGGCTTGGGTGCTGGCGAGCTGCAAGCCTTGTTGGCGCAGCATGTCGAAAAATGCATCAGGCCGTGCAATGCCGGCCAAGGCGTGAACTGGGCGATTTAGCAATGCAGACAACGGTGTTTTTTGGCCACTGGCGTTGACTGCGTTGCTGGCCAGGTGCCGCTTCATGGTGAAAGACAATGCGGGCGCCTGTGCAGGGCGCACGCCGCTGTGCAGCAGCAAATCAGCCTTGCGTGGCCAGGGCTCGCGCAGGGGACCAGCTGGCAGGAGCCAACCGTTGCCAATGCCGCGCTCGTCCATGACCAATACTTCCAGATCGCGCGCCAATGCCAAGTGTTGCAGGCCATCGTCGCAGACGATGATGTCAGTATCAGGGTGCTGCGCCAGCAGTGCACGTGCTGCATCTGCACGTTGAGCTCCGACAAAGACGGGTACGTCTGTGCTGCGCGCCAGCAGCAGGGGCTCGTCGCCAACCTCGCTGGCCAGGCTGTCAGGATGAACGCTCAACACTTGCTGGCTTTGACGGCCATGGCCGCGCGAGACGATACCCACCTCAAGCTGTCTTTGCTTGAGGTGTTCCACGATCGCTTGGGTGACAGGTGTTTTGCCTGCACCGCCAGCGACTACATTGCCCACCACGATCACGCGAACCGGCAAGCGGGTCGATTGGGCCCAATGCAAGTGGTAAATCATCTGGCGCAACCTGAGCAGAACGCCGTAAATGACGGAAATGGGAAGCAACGCCCAAGCCACAGGTCCGCGAGAGAGCCAAATGCGCGGCAGCCAGCTGTGAAGCCCAGTGTTGGGCGAATGGCTGGGCGCCTTGCTCACGTCTTATTGCCCCTTGCCCTCGCCAGTCTGGGTGGCAAAGGTGATCCGGCTCAGGCCACTTTGGCGTGCGGCTTCCATGGCGGAGATCACTGCTTGGTGAGAGGCCATGGCATCTGCGCTGATGACCAGCGTGGTTTCGGCCTGAGCCAGCGGCGCCAACGCGCGTGCAAGAGCTGCCACGTTCGTGGACGGCACCGGTTTTTTGTTGATCAGGTAAGCGCCCTTGGCGGTAATGGACAAAACGATCAATTGCGTGCGGGGTGTTTCCTTTTGCACATTGGCCGATGGCAAGGTGAGGTTGATTTCGGTCATGCGCGACCAGGTGGTCGAGAGCATGAGGAAAATCACGATCACCAGCAGCACATCGATGAACGCAATCAGGTTGATCTCGGGCTCTGACGTTGTGCGCGAATGAAACCGCATGGCGTGTCTTCCTTAGCCGCGCAGTTGGCGCAAGTGGCGCACGAAACGCTCGGAGTAAGACTCCAGCGCCAAAATCTGGCGGTCTACGGTGGCTCTGAAATAGCGCCAGGCCATCAGCGAAGGAATGGCCACGATCAGGCCAAATGCGGTGTTGTACAAAGCCACCGAGATGCCATGAGCAAGCTGTGCCGGCTGGTTGCCGCCGATGGCTTGATCAGCACCGAAAATTTCGATCATGCCCACCACAGTACCTAGCAGACCCAACAAGGGGGCCACGGACGCAATGGTGGCCAGTGCGGGCAAAAAGCGTTCGAGTTGCATGGTGGTCTGACGACCCTGCAGTTCCATACGTTCACGAATGCGTTCTTCGGTGGCTCGTGGTTCCTCATGCAAGCACTGCAGTGCACTGGCCAAGACCTGGCCCAAGGGGCTCGACTGGCCAATTTTCTGGATAGCGTCCCCATTGGGAAAACCCTTTCGGGTCAGATCAACTGTTTGCTGCAGGAGGGTGGGGGGCAAGACGCGCTCATCGCGCAGTTGCAGCGCTCGTTCAATGATGAGGGCCAAGGCCAGGATCGAGCAGGCAATAAGTGGCCAGATAGGCCAGCCGGCGGCAGCAATAATGGACAGCAAAATCCGTTTCCTTCCTGAAATACCAGTGTTTTAGCTTTGGCCAGCATTATGGCTGATGGCTATGCCTTGGGAGATTCACATGTACGAGCCTAGGTTGTGGATAACTTTGTGAAAAACTTTTGTCGTAAGCTCTTTTGATCTCGTTGTTTTGATTTTTGAATTGATCACATTGGTTTTCATAATCTTAAAAAATCATTTAAAATCAACAACATAAATTGTTTCAAAATGTGTTTCACGAAAAATCAAGGACTTACGAGCTGGATGCGTCAATCTGTGGAACACTCTGGCCTGCAGTGGTGCGGCTTGCCGTGTAAAACTGCCGTGAAACACTGATCAATCATGCCTTTTTCCTCATTTCAAGATGCTTCTCCAGGTCGTGCGTGGACGGTAGCCGCTCTGTGTCGGGCGGTGGCGGACCAGCTCGATGCTCGCTTTAACCCGGTGACGGTGCGGGGCGAGTTGTCAGGCTTTACACGCGCGGCCAGTGGGCATTGTTATTTTTCACTCAAGGACGAGGGTGGGCAGCTGCGCTGCGCCATGTTCCGGCGCGCGGCACAGCAACTGGGTTTTGAGCCGAAAGATGGTGTGTTGGTTGAAGTCACTGGGCGCCTGGGGGTCTACGAGGCCCGGGGGGATCTGCAGCTGGTTGCCGAGGGCATGCGCCAGGCCGGGCAGGGCGCGTTGTACGAACAGTTTTTGCGCCTCAAGGCTAAGCTGCAGGCACAGGGTTTGTTTGATGTCGAGCGCAAACGTTCTTTGCCGGGCTTTGTGCAGCATGTTGGCGTGGTGACTTCCTTGGGAGCTGCGGCTTTGCATGATGTGGTCACCGCCTTACGTCGTCGTGCGCCTCACGTGCGCGTCACGGTTGCTCCTGCTTTGGTGCAGGGCGCCACTGCACCCGCCAGCTTGGTGGGGGCTCTGAGCAGTCTATGGCCTCTGGCAGAGGCTCCAGAGCCTTTGCAAGCCATTTTGCTGGTGCGTGGCGGCGGCTCTTTGGAGGACTTGTGGGCTTTCAATGACGAAGCCTTGGTGCACTGTGTGGCACAGAGCCCGGTGCCGGTGGTGGCCGGGGTGGGTCACGAGACGGACTTCACCATGGTTGACTTTGTCGCTGACGTGCGCGCACCTACACCTACAGCTGCAGCCGAGTTGGTGG
>CAZPTM010000044.1:0-10117 GCA_964589665.1 uncultured Limnohabitans sp.
ATTGCTGGCGTCAGGACCTAAACCTGGTGCGTCTACCAATTTCGCCACCCGCGCGGGTCCAAACAAAACGGGCGGACAGGTGCTTGTCCTGACCACCCGCGTGAAATCGGTCAACTCACTATTCTAGCCGCTCTGTATGAGGCCAGATCGCCACGCTTCTTCGGAGCTCGCGATGACGTCACTCCCCTGTCACTGCGAGGTCCAACGGGCCGTGGCAGTCTCTTGACTAACCGCGACTGGGCCTGTCAACCCGGAACCAGGCCGCGTACATGGCTGGCAAAGCCAGCAACGTCAGGGCTGTGGCGACGATCAAGCCACCCATGATTGCCACGGCCATTGGCCCCCAGAACACGCTGCGCGAGAGCGGAATCATGGCCAGTACAGCTGCCGCAGCCGTCAACACAATCGGGCGCAAGCGGCGCACCGCCGACTCCACAATGGCCTGCCAATCAGGCACGCCACTGGCTCGGTCTTGCTCGATCTGGTCAATCAGGATCACCGAGTTGCGCTGGATCATGCCCATTAGCGCGATGACCCCCAGCAAGGCCACAAAACCAAAGGGCCTGTCCAGCGCCAGCAAGGCCCCAGCCACACCAGCCATGCCCAATGGCCCCGTCAGGAACACCAGCATGGCCCGGCTAAAGCTTTGCAGTTGCAGCATCAGCAAGGTAAATGTGATGAACAGCATGATGGGCATGCCCGCTGCAATCGATGAAGAACCCTTGGAGCTTTCTTCTACCGCCCCTGCCACTTCAATACGATAAGGTTGCAGGCCTTTGTCATGCCAGGCTTGCTCCATCTGCTTGAGGGCAGGCATCAACTGCGCCGTCACAGTGGCACCTTGAACGCCGTCGACCACATCGGCCTGCACCGTGATGGCGTATTCGCGGCCTTCGCGCCACATGACGCCAGGCTCCCATCCCAGCACAGGGGTCGCCACCTGCAGCAAGGGCACGCTCTTGCCGCTGGTGGTTTGCACATAAGCCTGTGACAGGTCTTGTAAGGCATCCCTCTCGTTTTGCGGCTGGCGCAAAACAATGTCGATCAAGCGGTCTTCGTCGCGCAACTGTGCCACGGTGGTGCCCACCATCATGGTTCGGGTAGCCTGCGCAATGGCCTGACTGCTCACGCCCAAAGCGCGAGCCTTGGCCTGATCCACTTCCAGACGGACAGATTTGACCGATTCATTCCAGTTGTCATTGACGCCACGCGCACTCGCGTTGGTTTGCATGTGCGTTTTGACCTGGTCTGCCAGGGTACGCAACTGAACGGGGTCCGGCCCCATGACCCTGAATTGCACCGGATACGGCACTGGCGGCCCGTTGGGCAGAAGCTTCACACGCGCACGCACCTCAGGAAACTCCTGAGCCAGCACAGCTGGCAGGCTGTGACGCAAGGACTCACGCAGCTTCAGGTCGGCAGGCACCACAATCAGCTGAGACACATTGGTTTGCGGGAACACCTGGTCCAGCGGCAGGTAAAAACGCGGCACCCCCGAGCCGACCCAGGTGGTTACCGAGGTCACGCCCTGCTCTTTCATGAGGCGCTTTTCCACCCGCTTGGCCACCTCTTCGCTGGCACCGATGGACGAGCCCTCTGGCAACCACAGGTCCACCAATATTTCGGGACGACTGGAATCCGGGAAGAACTGCTGCTGCACCTTGCCCATGCCCACCATACCCAACACAAACAGCGCCAGCGTGATGGCAATGGTTTTCCAGCGGTGCTCCACACACCAAGTCACCCAGGCGCGGAAACGCTCGTAAAACGGCGTGTCGAACATTTCGTGTGGCTCATGGTCATGCGCGTTGGACGTGGTCACATGGGCTGGCGCACGCAACAGACGGGCACCCAGGTAAGGCACAAAGTACACCGAAGCGATCCAACTGACCAAGAGCGCAATCACCGTCACGGCAAAAATCGCAAAGGTGTATTCGCCCACGGTGGACTTGGCAATACCAATGGGCAAAAAGCCTGCCGCCGTGATCAGGGTCCCCGTCAACATGGGCATGGCGGTGAGCTCGTAGGCAAAGGTAGCCGCACGCAATTTGTCGTAGCCCTCTTCCATCTTGCGCACCATCATTTCTACGGCGATGATGGCGTCATCCACCAGCAAGCCCAGCGCAATGATGAGCGAACCGAGCGAAATCTTGTGCAAGCCGATGCCAAAGTACTGCATCGCCAAAAAGGTCACGGCCAGCACCAAAGGAATCGTGATCCCGACCACCAAGCCGGGGCGTATGTCCAGCGTCCAGCGGCGCCAGAACTGCAGCATGCTTGCCGTGGTTCCCGGGCGCTTGTGCAAGCCCAAAGACAAGAAGCTCACCGCCAGCACAATGACCACGGCTTCGATCAGCACCTTGACGAATTCATTCACCGACGTCGCCACCGCTTTAGGCTGATCCTGTACCTGCACCAACTGCAGGCCTGCCGGCAAAATCTGTTCAATCCGCGCGGTGGATTCGTGCAAAGCTTTGCCCAACGCGATGATGTCGCCGCCCTTGGCCATGGTCACACCCAAGGCAATGACCTGCTGACCTTCGTGGCGGACTTTGACCTGAGCCGGGTCCACATAACCTCGGCGAACCTGTGCCAGATCCCCCAGACGGAACTGCTGCCCAGAAGGACCACGTATGGGCAAGGCGCGCACCTCGTCCAGCGTGCTCAAAGCTCCACTGACCCGCAACTGAACCACATCGCCCGGCGTGTGCACCGCACCGGCAGACTCCATGGCGTTTTGCTGAGACAACTGAGCAAGCACCGAAGACAAATCCATCCCCATCTGGGCCAGTTTCTTTTGCGAGACTTCGATGTAAACCTTCTCGTCCTGCACGCCAAACAGGTCCACCTTGGCCACATCGCGCACGCGCAGCAGCTCCTGGCGTACGGTGTCGGCTTGCTGCTTGAGCTCGGCGGGTGTAAAGCCATCGCCCTGCAGTGCATAGATCACGCCATACACATCGCCAAAGTCATCATTGAAAAAGGGGCCCACCACGCCCTGTGGCAAGGTGCCACGCATATCGCCAATTTTTTTGCGTACGGTGTACCAAGTCTGAGGCACATCCCCAGGCTTGGAAGAATCCTTGAGCTGAAAAATGATTTGCGCCTCGCCCGGCTTGGAATAGCTGCGGATCTTGTCCGCGTAAGGCACCTCCTGCAGCGTGCGCTCGAGCTTGTCGGTCACTTGGTCGGCCACCTGCTGAGCTGTGGCGCCAGGCCAATAGGCCCGCACCACCATGGCGCGAAAAGTAAACGGTGGGTCTTCATCCTGGCCCAACTGAAAGTACGAGGCCAGACCCAGCACCATCAGCACCACCATGAGGTAGCGCGTCAGCGCCGCATGCTCAATCGCCCAACGCGAAAGGTTAAAGCTTTGCTTGTCTGCGCTCGCCATGTCACTGCCCCGCCTTGTTGGTGGGCGAGACATAGATGCTCACTTTTTGGCCTTCGGCCAGCACATGCACGCCTGCCACAACCACTTTTTGCCCTGCCTGGAGGCCCTTCACCACTTGCACTTCGTTGCCTTGCACGGCCCCCAGCTGGACGGTCTGGCTGCGCACCGCCATGGCGGCTTCATCGAACACCCAAACGGCAGAGCCTTCGCCTTGCTGGCGCAAAGCTGTCAAGGGCACGAGCAGGGTTTGCGCAGCGGTTTGATCGCTGCTGGCCTGCACATGTACTGTAGAACCCAAAGGCAAGACGGCATTCTTGGGCAAGGCCAGCTTGACGGTAAAGGTACGCGTGGCCGGATCGGCGCTGGCCGCCACCTCGCGCACTTTGGCGCCCCACTGCTGTGCGCCTGCGGGCCACATCACCTGCATGGATTGGCCCACCTTGATCCTGCTGATGGTTTGCTCCGGCACAGCAAACACAACATCCTGAGCCCCCAGTTGTGCCACCCGCACAATGGCCTGCCCGGCAGCGACCACCTGACCTTCTTCTGCCTCCACCGCTGTCACCACGCCATCATGGCTGGCCCGTAAACGCGCATAGCCCGCCTGGTGCCCTTGCACTTGCGCTTGTGAGCGCGCTTGCTCCCACTGCGATTGGGCTGCCGTCAAGGCAGCGCGGCGACGTTCCAGCTCAGCCTGGCTGATGAAGCCCTGGCGAAACAGCGACTCAAAGCGTTCAAAGTCTGCCTTGCTGACCTCCAGTTGCGCCTTCGCTGAGCGCAATTGCGCCTGTGCCGCGCCTGCAGCCAACACGTAGTCTTGTGCGTCAATTTCGGCCAAGACCTGGTCTTTGCGCACCTTTTCGCCCACCTGCACTTTGCGGCTGAGCAATTTTCCCGCCACTTGCAAGCCAAGGCGTGACTCAATCTTTGCACGCACCTCGCCCGCGTATTCCTGGACGGCGTTGTCAGTAGATGCCCCCACACTCATCAGCTTGACTGACCGTACCGGCTCTGGCGCCTTTTCAGAGCGCGAACACCCCGTCAGTACCAGGGCAGCACACACCACAGGTAACAGCACCCACGCCGCAACGGGCACGGTTTTTCCAAGCTTGTTTTTTGTCGACAACATGTTGAATCATCCAGATAATGACTGACTGGTCATTAATATACCATGCACCCACCGTTCATGGGCTGCCCGCTTAAGATCATGACAATGTCCAAGCACTCCGCACTACCCCGCCACTTGCAAGTTTTGCTTGCAGGCGTATCGCGTTCGTTTGGACTATCGCTACGGCTTTTGCCCGCACAAGTGCGGCCCGCCATCAGCCTGGCCTATTTGCTGGCACGCATCTCAGACACATTGGCTGATGCCCCAGATGTGCCTGTAGCCACGCGACAGCAGGCCTTGCAAGCTTGGCTGGACGCCGTGGCAACACCGCTCGAAACTGAGCGCAACAGCCACACACACACTTGGCCAACTCTGCTTGCGCCCTATCAGCATGCTGGTTTACCCAACGCAGAGCTGGCGCTGCTGGAGCAAGGCAAGGCTTGCTTGAGGCTTCTGGCGCAAATGCCGGGGCAGGACCAGGACACCATTCGCCGCGTGATGGAGCCTATAGGGCAAGGACAGTTGATGGACCTGCAACGCGGCTTGCAAGCTATGGCCCCAATGAACAGCGAAGAAGAGCTCGACAACTACACCTGGCAGGTCGCCGGTTGCGTAGGTCGGTTCTGGACCGAGTGCCTGCAAAACCATCTGCCCACAACTTTGCAGCTTCCCGCCGATGAAATGCACACATTGGGGAAACACTACGGCTGCGGCCTGCAAAGACTCAACATCTTGCTAGATGCTGCGCAGGACTTGCGCAGCGGTCGCTGCTACTTCCCTGTCCAGTCGCTTCAAACCCTTGAACTGGCACCGCAGCAGCTGCAACAAGCCAGCCTGGATGGCGATGCCTTTGTCCTCCATCAGCTCATGCCCTTGCAAACCCACTGGTTTGACCAAGTCGAGCACGCCCTGCGAGATGGACTGCGTTACAGCTGCGCCCTTGACAACTGGCGCTTGCGTCTGGCCAGCGCACTACCAGCCTTGGTGGGTGCAGCTTCCTTGCGCTTGCTGCGCCAGCAACCCACCGCCAGCTTGTCTCAACGCCTGAAATGGCCGCGCAAAGCTTTGCAAAAGCACCTGCTGATGCTCGTGCTCCAAGGGGCCAGCCGCAAGGCCGTGCAACACCATTTTGAGCAACTGTTGCAAGCTAACACGCCCGCCCACAGTGCGACAATTGCCCCATGACTCCACAAGCGTACGTTCAGCAAAAAGCCGCAGCCTCGGGCAGCAGTTTTTATTACGCCTTTTTATTTCTACCCCCAGCCCAACGCGCTGCCATCACCGCCTTTTACGCCTTTTGCCGCGAAGTGGACGATGTGGTCGATGAGGTCTCCGACCCCAGCGTGGCCCAAGCCAAGCTGGCCTGGTGGGAACGCGAAGTGTCGCAAGCCTTCGAGGGTCAGGCCAGCCACCCGGCCCTGCAGGCTTTGATGCCCCATGTGCCAATGTTCTCCATCACTGCCAAGCACCTTATGGCCGTGATTGAAGGCTGCCGCATGGACCTGAACCAAAGCCGTTATCTGGACTATGCAGGACTGCGCCACTATTGCCACCTGGTGGCCGGGGTGGTGGGCGAAGTGTCTGCGCGCATTTTTGGCCCACAAGACCCGCGTGTCGACACCTACGCCCACACCATGGGCCTGGCGTTTCAGCTGACCAACATCATTCGCGATGTGGGCGAAGACGCCATGCGTGGACGCATTTACCTGCCTATTGACGAGCTCCAGCGCTTTGACGTCAAGGCACAAGACCTGCTGCAACGGCGCCACAGCCCCGCGTTTGTGGCCTTGATGCAGTTTCAGGCCCAACGGGCACACGACTTGTACGACCAGGCCTTGCAAGAACTTCCTGCAGAACACCGACGCCACCAAAAGCCCGGTCTGATGATGGCGAGCATTTACCGTACCTTGCTGCGCGAAATCGAGGCCAGCCAATTCGATGTGCTCCATCAGCGCATCGCACTGACTCCGCTGCGCAAACTGTGGCTGGCCTGGAAGATGCAGGCCCTGGGTCGTTTCTGAGCGTTATCGCCCCAATTTGCGGGCCGCATGATGTGCGGGTCGATTCACACACTCGTGTAGCCACGCGCTGACGGCGGGGTAAGCCTGCATCAACGCCTCAGCCGGGCGAATCCAGTTGACCACGCTGGCCACGCAGACATCGGTCACCGTGAAACGTCCAGCCCCCAGGTGCGCCTGCCCCTGAGCGCGTTGCGCGAGCAACGCTTGCTCCAGCACTGCCAAAGGTGCTTTCAAACGGCCTTCTGCCGCATCGGCCAGCTCGGGTTTGCGCTGCTCGGCGGGCATGGCCATGCGGTGCATCAGAACGGTGAGCGCATCGCGCTCCAACTCCGTCATGGTCCAGAAACTCCAGCGCAGGGCTTGCGCTTCTTCTTGCGCATTGGCTGGACTGATGTCTTGACCATTGGCCGCACCATGAACCCGTGCCAGGTACAAGGCGCATGCCATGCTTTCCCACACCACGACATCACCCTCTGGCTGTGTATCGACCACTGCTGGAATGTGGCCATTGGGATTGATGCCCAGAAACTCCGGCGTACGCGTCGCACCGCCGATGTAGGGCAAATTGATGTGCTCAAAATCCAGTCCCAGCTCGATTGCGGCCCAAAGGGGACGAATGGCGCGTGAGGCGGCAATGCCGTAAATGCGAAGGCTCATTAAACGGTCTCCATATGGGCTCAGGTGTTTTGCTGCCATTGTGCACACAGCTGTCCCAGATCGCGCACCTCCAGGTGGGCACGCCTGTCGCCTCCGTGCCATGGCAAATCGCCCCGGTTTACCCAGACGGTGTGCATGCCCGCGTCCAAGGCGCCGCACACATCCAGATGCACGTCATCGCCCACATGCAAGACAGCATCCATAGGCAATTGCAGCACGCGCGTTGCATGCTCAAAAATGGCTTTATCAGGCTTGGCCACCCCCACATCCCGAGCAGCAACGGAGCCCACGAAATACGACCCTAACCCCACACGATGCACATCGGCATTGCCATTGGACAGCGCCAGTACCGGGACACGCCTGCTCAAAAACGCCAGCGCTGCCTCGACATCCTCATACAGCTGCACTTGCTGCCGGGCCGCAAAAAACACCTCAAAAGCAGGTTCAGCATGATCTGGGGATTCGCCTGCCTCGCGCAAGAGCTGACGTAAACTTTCCAGACGCAGAAACGACAAATCGTGCAATCGATCGGTCCAACGCTCTTGGACCTCCTGGCGAATACGCTGACGTACCCCGGCCTGGCCCGACAGCTCTGCAGCCGCTGGTGCGTTCTGCAACAGCCAGTCCTGCAACACCTTTTCGGCTTGGGTTATCGTGGGTGCAATGGGCCAAAGCGTGTCATCGAGATCGATGGTGATGGCCTTGATTTTTTGAAGGTCGAGCATGATCGAAGAGAATAACGTATGACTTTCGCAAAAGAACCCCCCTATACCCACGGCACCCCTGCACGAACTGCTGTAGTTTTGTGCAATCTAGGCACACCCGAGTCTCCCACAGCCTCGGCCTTGCGCCGATACCTTGGTCAGTTTTTAAGCGACTCGCGGGTGGTGGAAATTCCCAAGCCCATTTGGTGGCTGATCCTGCACGGCATCATCTTGCGCGTACGTCCAGCCAAATCTGCAGCCAAGTACGCCAGCATCTGGACAGAACAAGGTTCACCACTCAAAGTTCACACCGAAAAGCAAGCCCAATTGCTCGAGCAGCAGTTGCAACAGGCCGGGCATGACGTCATCGTCCGGGCGGCCATGCGCTATGGCCAAAACGCGATTGACCAGACGCTCAACCAACTCAAAGCAGAGGGCATTCAACGTATCTTGGTTCTGCCCGCTTACCCCCAATACAGCGGCACCACTACCGCTAGCGTGTTTGACGAGTTCTATCGTTGGGGGCTCAAGCGCCGCCATCTGCCAGAGCTGCGCTTCATCAACCACTACCACGACGATGCAGGCTACATTCAGAGCCTTGCCAGCCAGGTGCGCGAGCACTGGCAAGCCCATGGTAAAGGCGAGTGTCTGGTCATGAGCTTTCATGGCGTACCCGAGCGCACGCTGCACTTGGGTGACCCCTACCACTGCGAATGCATGAAAACCGCCCGCCTGCTGGCCGAAGCCCTGCAGCTGCCGCCAGAGGGCTACCGCATCACATTCCAGTCCCGTTTTGGCAAGGCCAAATGGCTGGAGCCGGCAACCGAACCGACTTTGATTGAAATGGCCAAGTCTGGCGTGCGCAAGGTCGATGTGATTTGCCCTGGTTTTACCAGTGACTGCCTGGAAACCCTGGAGGAAATCCAGCAAGAAGCCAAGGTGGCCTTTGTGCAAGCCGGTGGTGAAAGCTTCAACTACATTGCCTGCCTGAACGCGCGTCCAGACTGGATCAGCGCCTTGGCCACACTGAGCATCCGACATCTTCAGGGCTGGCCTACACAAACCGCCCCCAATGCAGAGGAGCTGCACACTCAAAGACAATTGGCATTGGCCACCGGCGCAAAAGACTAGCACTTGGGTTTGCAAATTTTAAAAAATCCATACGCCAATTGGCGTACAGACAAGGCCAATTCAAGCGCTACGCTATAGGCATGAATTTCGACGACTTCAAAGGCCATGTTTACCTTATCGATGACGACCCATCGATCAGCCGCAGTCTGGCCTTTGCGCTGGGGCAATCCAATTATTCGGTGCAGGCTTTCAATGATCCCGAGGCCTTTTTGCGCGACTCCCTACCTCTGTCTCCCGCAGTGATCCTGCTGGACATGTGCATGCCCAAAATGCACGGGGTTGAGCTGCAAAAGCGCCTGCTGCAAAGTGGACGAGAAACCCCCATCGTTTTCATCTCTGGGGAAAGCCAACCCCAGGAAATCGTGATGGCCATGAAGCAAGGTGCTATCGAATTCCTGCTCAAGCCCTTTGGTATGGCTGCATTACTGCGAGCCGTAGAGGACGGCCTTGCTCGTGACCGCGAATACCACGCGAAACTGGTTCGCAACCTGGAAATCAGTGCTCGCTACAAGCGCCTGACCGACAAAGAGCGTGAGGTTTGCAGCCTGATGATTCGTGGCTATGGCAATAAGGAAATCAGTGAGCTCAAGGGCTCCGCTCCAGCAACGGTCAAACTACACCGCGCACGCGTGCTCGACAAAATGGGCTTTGACTCCCTGCCCGAACTGATTGACATGGCCATGACCGACCCTGTCTTCATGCAACTGCTGCAACGCAGCACTGAACAAGCTGAAAACCCGTTAGCCTGACGCCGAAACTGCTCTTGCGCATCGGTAAAAGTCAGGCTTGCCACAACTTGGCTGCAGGCGTAATCTTTGTATGAGCGTATCGCCAGAGATATCTGGCGTGATGCCCAACAGAGTGCAAGGCTCTGCATTTCAAACGCCACTGTGCGTTTGGCCTGTGCGCCCCGCCTAACGGGACAACAACAGGCATAGGGTCGACGACTGAACGTCACCCGGACACCCGGCCGCATGCCCTTCAGGGGAGCCGCCGGGTGTTTTTATGCATAAAAAAACGCACCCTAAGGCGCGTTTTTTGCTGTACTTGGCGGAAACGGAGGGATTCGAACCCTCGATGAGGCTCTACACCCCATACTCCC
>CAZPTM010000045.1:0-4745 GCA_964589665.1 uncultured Limnohabitans sp.
AACATTGGCAAGTACATCAGCCTGGCGTACCTGGAAGCCGAAAAAGTCGCTTTCTAAGCACGAGCCATCTTCAAAGCCATTGGCCTAGCTGCGCTACATCTTCCGGGAACATCTGGCCTTTTTCAGCTTGCAGGACTTTGCCTTGGCGGTCCAGCACGATGGTGATGGGCAAGCCTCGCGGTTTTGGAAACTGTCTGTTTACTTCGGGGCTGACCCAGGCCGCGGGGAAGGTGTAGCCCTTTTTGGCCAGATAGGCCGCTGCATCTTCCGGTTTCTTGTCCACGCTCAGGGTCAGCAACTGCAGCCCCTTGCCCTGCAGCTGTGACCAGAGCTTTTGCATCTCCGGGCTCTGCTGGGCGCAGAAGGGGCAAGTGCTGGCCCACCAATACAGCACTGTGACTTTGGCGGGCGATGCAGCTGAGTCATAAGCTAGTCCATTGAGCAGGGACAAATTTGGGACACGCATCAAGCTGCCCACCTCGGGCAAAGCCGGCGCCTTGGCTTCGCGTGCTGCCACCGATTCGGTGGGGGCTGCACTTTGAGCTTGTGCCAGGCCAGATGAGCCCAGCAAAACGCCAGCCAACCAGCTGCGGCGCGAAAGGGATGTGGGGTTACGTGCCATGCCAGAACTCCGTGTTTTCTTTGTTCAGCATGGTAGCAAAGGGTGGACATTTGCGCTGCTATCGCAGAAGATGCCGGGCGATGAAGTTCAAGCCCAAGACCAAGCCTGCCCCTGTGGCAAAACGTTCCGTGAAATGGCTGGGGGCTCTGGCCTGTGTGGTCTTGCTGGCCGGATGCGCCAGCGAGTCGCGTGTCAAGGTGGTCAACCTCGACCAGAGCCACCAGATGTACAAGACCGAAGGGTGTCAGCAAGCCATCACCAATGCCAAGGTGTATGACGACATGAAGCTGGCCCGAATCGTGGCCAGTCCTTTGGCCATTTTGTTGTCGGGCGGCACATTGCTATTGCCTGTGCTGGCGACCAACGCCGGACTGGAAACCCTGGATCACGTGGAAGCCTCGAGCATTTCTGTATCGTGCGGTGGACCTGAAACATCCACCGAAGACATGGCAATGGATGTGATCAAGGGGGCCGCGATTGGCTTGACCACCGGCACCTTGAACATGGGTGGGGCAGTTGGCGCTGTCAGCAAGTGACAGAGAAAAGAGGTTTGGTGCCTCCGACAGGAATCGAACCTGTATCTAGCGCTTAGGAGGCGCTCGTTCTATCCATTGAACTACGGCGGCGTGCCTCGGATTGTAAGGTGCGCAACAATCGCAAACCCCAAAACAGACAGCCCAGGCTCAGGGATCCCATGGCCAGCATCCAGCTTGTGGCGTGCTGTTGGCCGCCGCTGAGATCGAGTACCGCGCCAAACACCACGGGCGACACAAAGCCTGCGCCGAAACCCGCCATCGAGTACAAAGCCATGGCGGTGCCGCGTTGCTGACTGTCGCTGTGGGCGACCAGGCCTGCGGTCAGGCTGGCCGAGTCGGCCATGATGACCACGTTGTACAGGCAGGTCAGCCCCAAAGTGATGAACCATGGCCATATAACGCTGACACCCGCCAGCCAAGCCAACAGGCCTGAGCCCAACATGATGACCGCAATCCAGCGCAAGCGCCCCCAACGCATGGCTACTTCGTTGCCCAAAATGCTGGCAGGTAAACCCAGCAGGTTGAGCAAGGCAGCGGCCTCGGTTGGGTTGAGCCAGGCTTGGCTGGCGCTGGCCGCAAACGCAAAGCTGAAAAAAGCCACCTGCCACGAGCGCATGCCAAACAGTTCCCAGCAATGCACCGCGTAGCCAATGATGTATTGCCGCATGATGGGCTGCGACCATACCCGCGCCCAACCCCAACCTTGTCGACCTCTGGGCTTGTCCACAGCGCAGGGTTGCAAGCCCTTGAGTACCCATACACAAGCGAGCACAGGAAAAATGCCCAGCAGCACAAAGGCGGTTTGCCAACCGAAAGCATTGGCGAGCCAACCCGCCAACAACAGTGAGCCGCTGGCCCCAATGCCAAAGGTGGCGGTGTAAAAAGAGATGTAGCGTGGTTGTTGTGGCCCTTGGACACGATCGGTCATGGCTTTAAGGCCTGGCATGTATGTGCCTGCCAGGCCAGCGCCGGCCAAGGCCTGGATCAGCATGCCGCTGTAAAGGCCAGTGGCAAACAAACCAAAGCAAACCGAAGCTGCTGCCGCCAGCAGGGAAGAAAAAGCAAACACCAGACGGGCATCCATGCGATCCGTCCAACCGGACAAGAACGGAACCGTCAACATATAGCCCAAAAAGAAAGCACCGCTGACCAGGCCAGCTTCGCTGGCGTTCATGGTCCAGGCATGTTGCAGCGTGGTCAGCAAGGCAGGGTAGCTTCCAAAACCCGCCATGGCCAAGGCCTCAGCACCGCACAGCAGCAGCACCAGGCGCAATGGGTTTGGGGCAGATGCGTTCATCGTCTGCGGATGGTGTAGATCAGGTCCAGTGTGTTTTGGTCCCCGGCCTGAGCTCGCAAGGTCCAGCGGCGCGAGAGGTCGTAAAAAATGAACAAGCTGCCAAAAGTGCCATTGAGGCTGCTTTCGTAGGCCAGGTAAAAGTCTTTAGACAAACGCTTGCCGAGTGTGAGTGCGGTGCCCGTGGCGCTGGTGTCGGCGTTGCTGCCTTGGGCCAGAGATACCTCATCCAATCCCAGTGCTTGTGCCACTTCGCTGCCCAGCGTGTTCTTGCCGCCCAGCAAACTCAGGGCGGCTTGTTGCAGTACCACCGATTCGGCGCCGCCATTGGCCGCAGAGCGGCCAAGCACCAGCCAGGCCAGCTTGTCGGCATCGGGCATGTCGGGATCAGCGTACAAACGAATCACAGGACTCAGAGCTGTCCCCGTAACGCGCACGCCGACGCGCTCGGAAATGTTGGCACGCAAAGCCACGACGAGCAGTTGAGGGTTGTCGTAGGCTCCGCTGAAGGTCAGCGAGCCTTGCTCGATGGCCAGGTTTTGGCCATAGGCTTTGTACACCCCGCCGACAGTTTGCAATTGCCCTTGCAGACGAGGGTGGCCTTGGGTCTGTGAATTGCTCTGGACTTGCAGTTGACCGGTCAAACGCGTGGTCACGCCTTGGCCCATGACATAAAAATCTTCGCCCAGATCGAGTGCGACCTGCACATCAGGAACTTTGAGCCAACTGCCAGATGGGTTTTCTGCTGAGTTGCTCGTTGCAACCTGCCCAATCACACGCACGTCTTTGCCCAGGGTGGGGGCAGAGTCTTCAGGTAAGACGAACAAGGCCTGGTCTGCGCGCAACTGCCCACGCAGCAGCAGCTGGCGCTGGGCAACCCGTGTGTCCACTTCGCCAGAGATGACCAAGCGGCGGTCTGCCCGGTTGGTGACGCGCAGTTGTTCGGCCACCAACTTGAGTTGCACTAACGCGTCGGCTGCATTCCAGGGTGTACGGTCATCAGCTGCAGGCCAGACGATTTGTCCTTGTCCACGCAAAACGCCGCCGTGTTCGCCTGCGCCAGCAATGGAGAAGTCTTGCAAGATGATTTGCTGGCCTTGCAGTTGCGCTGTGAATCGACCATCGCGAAATTCCACACCATCGACAGCGGAGCGGATGGCCATTTTTTCGCCTTTGGCCTGGCCTACCCATTGAGGATCAGACAAGCTGCCGCTGATGGTGATGTGGCTGCTCAGATGCCCGCGTACACGCCAGCCCGGAGGAGCAAGGCGTGACCATGCTCCCATCTCTGGCAGGTTGGTTTGAACCTCGCCCTGCAAAGGCGATTGAGACGACCAAGTCCACTGTCCGTCTTTCAGACTGGCGGTACTTTGGAGGTCGGCATGCAAGGAGCCAGCCAGTGGCGAGTCCCAGTGCAGCTGTGCGCGAATGAGGTGTTTTTGCACTGACAACTCTGCTTGTGTGTTGACCTGTGCTTCGCTCAGAGCCTCCATGCCCAGCGCTGCTTGCGCCCAGGCCAGTGGCCAGTTCTGGGCTTTGAGTTGCAGTTGATGTGTGTCTGCACCCCATTGGCCTTCGGCCAAGAGCAGCTGCGCGCTGTGATGGTCAGGGCCTTGTGTATACAGGGTGTTGCCTGACCAGCGGGTTTGCCATAGAGCCCCAACTTGTCGGTGCTCAGTTTGCAAAGGCGCGGCAAGTTGAGCGGACCATGTTTGCCCCGTTGGGTTGGTCATGCGCAGTTGTTCCAGCGCAATGTGCGTTGTTGTTTTTTGTGCAGAGATGTCCGCCTGCGCTGAAAGCTGCAACTGGCCAGTCCAGCGATTTTGCAACCACTGTGCGTGCAGACTGGCTTGAGGATGGTTCCAGCCGTGCGACCACTGCACCTGAGCGCGAGCCTTGTTCAAGGCTTGCCAGGGCAGTGCAGGCAGTTGTGGCCATTGCGCCAACCAGCGCGCATTTTGCGAGGCATTGTTCACGGTCAACAGCAATTGGCCTTGGCCTCGCTCTGCTTGCAAATCACCTAGCCATTGACCTTGCATCCCGGGCCATTGCAGTTGCAAATTGCCTTGAATGCGTTGTGGCTTCAGCTGTGCCTGCAGCTGGCCTTGTGCCACCAGACCAGCCCAACGTACATCCAGCGCGCTCAGCTGCAAGGCCTGACCCGTCCATTGCCCTTGGCTGCGCACATGCGCAGCGGTGCCTTCGTGCTCCCGACCTTGTAAGTCGGTATGAAAATGGATCACACGGTTGGTGGTTTCGAAACGAGTCTTTCCGCTCCACAGCGTATCGGGTA
>CAZPTM010000045.1:4845-9844 GCA_964589665.1 uncultured Limnohabitans sp.
TGCACGCTGCTGCGTCAAACCTTGCCAAGGCTGCAGTTGCGCATGCAGCTCAAGCTGTGGCGTGTGCTGGCCTTGTGTTTGGGTGTGCAGTTTGGCCTGAACGTCAATGCGTGCTTGTGGGCTGGCCAGCTGTCCGTTTGCGCTGGCTTGCAGTTGCAAGGGTTGATTTCCGTGCCCAGTGATGGAGGCTTGGAGCTGAGCCCGAAGGGCTAAGGGGCCTGACGCCTGCAATTGCAGTTGACCGCTGTAGCGACCTTGCGCCCACTGCAGTTGTTGCAATTGAAGTTGGTGGGACGTTCCGTTGTAGGCGTAATGGGCATCTATGTCTTGCGCTTGCCACTTCACGCTGCCGGTGGACGACACGGTTCCCATGTGCAGTTGCGCCTTGACGGGTACTGGCAGTTGCAGGTCTGCAGGCGGTGTATTGGGTTGTGACGGTCGCTCGTCACGCAATGTCAAGGCTTGCAAGGACAGCTCGGGCACATGCAGCTGGCCTGACCACAATGCGTGCGTATCGATGCGCCATTGCAATTGCCGGCCTTCGATGTCGAGCAGGTCCTGGCGCCAACGCCATTGCGCCACCTTGCCTTGTATCAGGCTGCCCGTTGCATTTTGGTAGCTGAGCTGTTGCCCCTGTGGTAACCATGCCGAACCCCATCTCAGCGCTTGTGCCAGAGAGCCTTCGCTGGTAGCCCAGAACACCAATGCGCCAGACACGGTCATCAGAGAAAGCGTGAGCCATAGCAAAAAGCGAATGAGTGTACGCATCAGAATACGAACCCCACGTTCAGATGAAGGCGCCAGGCACGGGTGGCTTCGCCATAAGCCAGGTCAATTTGCAAGGGGCCCACGGGGCTGCGCCAACGTGCCCCCATGCCCACCCCCACCTGTGCTTGCAGGTCGCGAGGGTCGTTGACCACTGAACCTGCGTCCACAAACAAGGCGCCCTCCCAATCGGTCAGGCGTTTGTTCATGCGGATCGGTACTTGCCATTCGGCACTTCCCACGGCCATGTAACGTCCGGGGCTGATGGTGCCGTCAGTGTTGGTGATGCCAATACTGCCTGGGGCGTAACCGCGCACACTGTTTTGTCCACCCGCAATGAACCGTTGGGTGTTGGGAATGGCGCTGCTGTCTTGAGTGCCAATGCCGCCAGCTTGACCACGCAAAGCGATGCGTCCCCATATAGAGGGCAAGGGCACCATGAGCAAAGTTTTTCCCAGCCAGCGTGTATACGGTACTCGGGGGGAGCCAAGCGTCGTGCCTGCGCTCAGCTCAATTCCAAATCCCCAGCCCCGCGAGGGAAAGGGCAGACTATCAAAGTCACGCCACGTCCATGAAAAGTTGGCGCTGACCGACTCCTTGAGGCCATCGCCCAACAGCGTAGAGCTAGCGCCGTCGTATTGGGCGTAGATGTTGCGGTCAATGCTCTCGCCCAGCTTGGCCTGGCCTGCACGCCAGCGCTGACTGTGGGTTTCGTAAGTGCTTAGCACTTCATGGGCGGCTTTCGCAGACAGGTTCCAACGCCAAAGGTTAGCGTTAGGGGGGGCCAGTAGTTCCACCCCGAGGCTTTGCAGTTTTTGGTCCAACTCCAGCTTGGTATTGGCCCGCCATTGCAAACCAGGGACGCGGTGGTGCACATGTTCGGCGCTCAGGTGCATTCCGCTATCGCTTTTGACGCCGACACCCAGCACGAATTTCTGGCGTGCAGCTTCGCGCAATTGCACCTTCACGGGCCAGGCCTGCGGGTTGCCCGTGTCTGCCAAGGCAACCAACACTGAGTCATAGTAGCCGCTGCTGATGAGGCGTTGTTGGGCTTCAACCAGGTCGCTTTGTTTGTAAGCCTGGCCTTGGTTCAGGCGAGCCAGGCGCTGCACCATTTGAGCATCGTAGTGCTCAGTGCCCTCGATCTGTAACGCCCCCAGAAAAACTTGGGGGCCTGAGTCCAGCACGAGCACCAGTGTGGCTTTGTGGTGTTCAGGGTCAATGTCGGCTCGGGTGTCTTGCCACTTGGCCTGCGGAAAATCTTGTGCACTGGCGCTGCGCAGCAATTGGTTTTTGGCCTCGCTCCAGGCGTCTTGTGTGAAGGGGCGACCCGCAGGCAGCCACCAGCTTGTGCGAAGTTTGTCGCGCGTGGCTTCAAAGGCGGGGTTGGCCAGATCACCTGCAAACGAAATTTGCACTTGGCCAATACGTGTTTGTTCGCCTGGCTCTACGAGCAGTCGTATGGGGTTTTTCGCCTGTGCGTTGACGCTGTCACGTTGCCATTTCAGCTTGGGCGAAAAGTACCCCAGGGTGCCTAGCAGTTCGCGTGCTTGTATGTCGGCTGACTGCACCAACTTGTCGACTTCAGTGGTGTCCAGGTCATCGAGTGCGTTGTAGCGTAAGAGTTCCAGGTGGCGCGCAAGGTAGTCTTGAACTTCTGCAGGGGCGTCGATCGTCAAGGCCAAAGCCACAGAGGTGGAGGGCGCAGCGGGTTGCGCTTGTCCCCATGCGGGCGCAGCGGTCAGCGCGGCCACACAGGACGCAATGCACAACAGGCGCCGCACAACAAGACTCATTTGCTGAGCATGCGCATGGCCTGCTCCAGCCCTTGCAGGGTGAGGGGGTACATGCGGTTGTTCATGAGTTGCTGCACGATCGCGATGCTTTGGCGGTATTGCCACATGCCTTGCGGCTCGGGGTTGATCCAGGCGAATTTGGGAAAAGCGTGCGTCAAGCGCTGCAGCCATTCAGCACCGGCTTCGGCGTTGTTGTATTCCACACTGCCGCCTACTTGCAGGATTTCATAAGGGCTCATGGTGGCGTCCCCGATGAAGATCAGCTTGTAGTCTTTGTTGTACTTGCGAAGGATGTCGAGCGTCGGAAACTTTTCGGCAAAGCGGCGCTTGTTGTTCTTCCACATGAAGTCATACACGCAGTTGTGGAAGTAGTAGTACTCCAGGTGCTTGAACTCGGCTTTGACGGCCGAGAACATTTCTTCCACGCGGGCAATGTGCTCGTCCATGGTGCCGCCCACGTCCATCAGCAGCAGCACCTTGACGTTGTTGTGCCGCTCCGGACGCATGATGATGTCGAGGTAACCGGCATTGGCAGCGGTTTTGGAGATCGTGCCGTCCAGGTCCAGCTCGTCAGGCGAGCCTTCGCGCGCAAAGCGGCGCAGGCGGCGCAGTGCGACCTTGATGTTGCGCGTGCCCAGCTCCTGGCTGTCGTCGTAGTCGCGGTAGGCGCGTTGGTCCCAGACCTTGACGGCGCTCTTGTTGCCGCCCTTGCCGCCGATACGGATGCCCTGCGGGTTGTAGCCGCCGTTGCCAAAAGGCGAAGTGCCGCCCGTGCCAATCCACTTATTGCCGCCCTCGTGGCGCTCTTTCTGTTCTTCAAGGCGCTTTTTGAGCGTCTCCATCAGCTCGTCCCAGCCCATCTTCTCGATGGCGGCTTTTTGCTCGGGTGTGAGCTCCTTTTTCAGGATCTGCTCGAGCCAGTCGAGCGGGACTGCCTTGGTGAAGTCGGTCAGCATTTCCACGCCCTTGAAGTAGGCGCCGAAAGCCTTATCGAACTTGTCAAAGTGCTTCTCGTCCTTGACCAGCACGGTGCGGCTGAGGTGGTAGAAGTCGTCCATGCTGCAGGCGTCGGACGCGGGGCCCACCACGTTGGCCTGCAAGGCTTCGAGCAGCGTCAGGTACTCGCGCACCGACACCGGAACTTTGGCCGCGCGCAGGGTGTAGAAGAAGTCGATCAGCATGGTGCTGTGCCGTTCAAACGTGTTTGTTCAACAAGTACAGCAATTGTGCTTTGGCTTCGGGCCATTCGCCAGCGGTCATGCTGTACATGACGGTATCGCGAATCGTGCCATCGCGTCGCAAGGCATGGCCGCGCAGCACGCCATCTTTCTTGGCGCCCAGACGCTCAATGGCGCGTTGCGATGCAAAGTTGAAGTTGTCGGTGCGCCAGCCCACCACGCGGCAGCCCAGGGTTTCAAAAGCATGGGTCAACAGCATCAATTTGCAGCTGGTGTTTACATGGGTACGTTGCACGCCTTGGGCGTACCAGGTCCAGCCAATTTCAACCCGTGAAACAGCAGGCACGATGTCGTGGTAACTGGTGGTGCCCAGCACGCGACCACTCGTCTCCTCAATCACGGCAAAAGCAAAGCGATGACCTTCCTGACGCATTTGCAAGGCAGATTCAATGTAAGCACAGGTGTTTTCAGGCTCGGGCACCGAGGTGATGCGTAGCTTCCAGAGTTCGCCATCACAGGCGGCCTCGCGCAAGCCTGCTTCGTGCGCCAGACCCAAGGGTTCCAGACGCACACCGCGCTCACGCAAAACGATGGGCTCGACCGTCTTCATCGGTTGCGCTGGTTCATGAAGACCAGTTTCTCAAACAGGGTCACGTCCTGCTCGTTCTTGAGCAGGGCGCCCACCAGCGGCGGCACTGACACTTTCTGGTCGGCGCTTTGCAGGGCTTCGAGCGGGATGTCTTCGGCCACCAGGAGCTTGAGCCAGTCGATCAATTCGCTGGTCGAGGGTTTCTTTTTCAGACCGGGCAGATTGCGCACGTCATAAAAGGTCTTGAGCGCCACGGCCAGCAAGTCCTGCTTGAGGACCGGGAAGTGCACATCCACGATCTGCCGCATGGTCTCGGCTTCGGGGAACTTGATGTAGTGGAAGAAACAGCGGCGCAGGAAGGCGTCGGGCAGCTCTTTTTCGTTGTTGGAAGTGATGAACACCAGCGGGCGGGTCTTGGCCTTGATCAGCTGACGGGTTTCGTAGCAGTAGAACTCCATGCGGTCGAGTTCGCGCAGGAGGTCGTTGGGGAATTCGATGTCGGCCTTGTCGATTTCGTCGATCAGGATGGCCACCGGGGTGTCGGAGGTAAATGCCTGCCAGAGCACGCCCTTGACGATGTAGTTTTCAATGTCCTTGACGCGTTCGTCGCCCAGCTGGCTGTCGCGCAGCCGGCTCACGGCATCGTATTCGTACAGGCCTTGCTGCGCCTT
>CAZPTM010000046.1:0-9815 GCA_964589665.1 uncultured Limnohabitans sp.
TCAACGAGCTGCCGCAGTATGGTCGCGACTTCCTCAAGGCGCAGGTCTACATCGAGCAAAGCCTGCAACCGCGCTTTCCGGACGTCAGCATGGACGAGCTGCAATCGGCCTGGCGCGACATCCTCAAACGTGCCCAACTGGTGCAGCACCACAAAATCAGCCGCGAAGAGCTCAGCGTGCGCGAGCACATGAGCCATGTGCTCAAAATGCTGCAAGGCCGCCGCTTTATTGAATTCGAACACTTGTTTGACCCCAGCCGTGGCGTGCCCGTCATGGTGGTGACCTTTATCGCCATGCTGGAGCTGGCCAAGGAAACCTTGATCGAAATCACCCAGGCCGAAGCCTTTGCCCCGATTTACGTGCGTTTAGCCTACACGCCGAACTGACGTCGTCGCCCCGCTACACTCGGGTGCATTCCTTTTGACAGCTACTTTCGCAGCCATGACCACACACAGCACTGCCCGCGAGACTACCGCTACCCCTTACGGCACTTTGCCTCCCGCATCGCCCGTGGCTGCACGCAAACCCATCAGCCTGCCGCGCCTGCAGGAAATGCGCCAGCGTGGCGAAAAAATCACCATGCTCACCGCCTACGACGCCACCTTTGCGGCCGTGGCCGATGCAGCGGGTGTGGAATGTATTTTGGTTGGCGACTCACTGGGCATGGTCTGCCAGGGCCTTTCGAGCACCGCTGGCGTAACACTCGAAACCATGCGCTACCACACCGAAAGTGTGGTGCGAGGTCTGCGCCGTGTGCAAGGCACCGCCTGGGTCATTGGTGACCTGCCTTTTGGCAGCTACCAGGAATCGCGCGAGCAAGCCCTGCGCAGTGCCACGGTACTGATGCAGGCGGGTGCGCACATGGTCAAACTCGAAGGCGGCGGCTGGACCACCGAGACCGTGCGTTTCCTGGTCGAGCGCGGTATTCCGGTGTGCGCCCACCTGGGCCTGACACCGCAAACCGTGCACGCCTTGGGCGGCTACCGCGTGCAAGGCCGCGATGACGCCAGCGCCACCCAATTGCGTGCGGATGCCCTGGCCCTGCAGGACGCAGGCGCCACCATGCTGGTGCTGGAGATGGTGCCCGAGCCTTTGTCCACCGCCCTGACGCAGGAGCTACCCCGCTGCCACACCATTGGCATTGGTGCAGGCAATGGCACCGCCGGTCAGGTGCTGGTCATGCACGACATGCTGGGCATCAACCTGGGCAAGAACCCGAAGTTTGTGCACAACTTCATGCAAGGTGCGGACAGCGTACAACACGCCATGAGCAACTACGTCGCCGCCGTGAAAAACGGCAGCTTCCCGGACAACAAGCTTCACGCCTGGTAAGGCGTCTTCTCTTGCGTATGAAAATCGTTCACTCCATTGAAGACCTGCGCCTGCAACTGGCCCAGGCCCAATGCCCATCCTTTGTGCCCACTATGGGAAACCTGCACGAAGGGCATCTGGCCCTGGTGCGTCAAGCCAAGCCTCTGGGCGACTGCATGGTCGCCAGCATCTTCGTCAACCGCCTGCAATTCCTGCCCCACGAAGACTTTGACAGCTACCCCCGAACGCTGCAGGACGACTGTGCCAAGCTCGAAGCCGAGGGTTGTGACCTTGTGTTTGCTCCGCGAGAATCCGACCTCTACCCCCAGACCCAAACCGTCAAGGTTCAGCCGGACGCCAGCCTGAGCGACATTCTGGAAGGGCATTTCCGCCCTGGTTTTTTCACTGGCGTGTCTACCGTGGTCATGAAGCTGTTCATGAGCGTGTTTGCCGGCAAGGCGCAAGGTGCAGCCGTGTTTGGCAAGAAGGACTACCAACAGCTCATGGTCATTCGCCAATTGGTCAAACAATTTGCCTTGCCCATTGACATTCACGGCAGCGAGATCATCCGCGCTGAAGACGGACTGGCCCTGAGCTCACGCAATGGCTATTTGTCAGAAACCGAACGCAAACAAGCTATTGAGTTGCACCTGGCCTTGCGCGACCTCGGTCGCCAGGCGCACGCCAGTGCTCACGCGCTGGCCGAGCACCTCCCGGCGCTGGAGGCACGTGCCATGCAGGATCTGCAAGCACGGGGATGGCAGCCCGACTACCTGACCGTGCGCCGCCGCGAAGACCTGCAAAGCCCACAAGCTGGCGACGCATTGGTGGTGCTCGGCGCAGCTCGCCTGGGCAGTACACGCCTGATCGACAACCTGGAAATTTAAGAAACTGCGCTGCCGCGCAGCGTATCATTCGCCTTTGGCCTCGCGCCGCATCAGCTCCGTCACGGCCTGAGCGGGGGTGATGTGCCCATCGAGCAAGGCCACCACGCCTTCGGCAATCGGCATGCTCACACCTAAAGCTTGTGCACGCGTTACCACCGTTCGGGCGCTGTACACACCTTCTGCCACATGCCCCAAAGACGCCACGGCTTGCTGCAGGCTCAGGCCCTGCGCCAGCAGGCCACCGACTTTGCGGTTTCGGCTCAATTCACCTGTAGCGGTAAGCACCAGATCGCCCAGACCGGACAGACCCATGAAGGTTTCGGTGCGTGCGCCCAAAGCCACGCCCAACCGCGTCATTTCGGCCAGCCCACGGGTGATCAACGCTGCACGAGCATTGAGGCCCAGACCCAAACCATCGCACAGGCCCGTGGCAATGGCCAGCACGTTCTTGACCGCGCCACCCACTTCCACGCCCACGATGTCATCGTTGGCATACACGCGCAGATGGTGCCCGTGAAACACCTGCACCAGGGCTTGCCGTACTTGCGCGTGTGAACTGGCCGCGACCAAGGCCGTCGGCTGGTCTTTCGCCACCTCTTGCGCAAAGCTGGGGCCACTCAGGGCACCGGCCAACAGTTCTGGCGCGATCTGGGCTTGCACTTCGTGGGGCATCAAGCCGGTACCAGCCTCAAAACCCTTGCACAGCCAAGCCACCTTGGCGGGTGTACCTTGCAAAATTTTCAGGGTTTCGCGCAAGCCCGACATGGGCGTAGAAACCACCCAGACATCTTCGGCCCGCGAATGGCGCACCCGCTCAGCCAGATCGCCACTGATGGCTTGCAGGTTTGATGGCCAAGCCAGACCGGGCAAGTAACGGGCGTTTTCACGCGCACTGTTCATGGCCTGCGCTTGCGCTGCATCGCGGGCATGCAGGCAGACCTCGGCCTGAGGCGCATTGCGCGCCGCAGCCATGGCCAGCGCCGTGCCCCAGGCACCAGCGCCAATGAAGGTGATGCGCGGGCTCACGGCCAAAAAGTCTATTACTGAGCTGTTTCGCCAGCTTGCTGGGCTTGCTGCTGCTCGTACATGGCCTGGAAGTTGATCTCGGCCAGGTGAACGGGCGGAAAGCCTGCGCGGGTGATCAGATCGGCCATGCTGGCACGCAGGTAGGGGTAAACAATCTGCGGGCAAGCAATACCCATGATCGGGCCCATCTGGTCTTCGGGCAGGTTACGGATCTCGAATATGCCGCCTTGCTTGCACTCGGCCAGGAACACTGTCTTGTCGGCAATCTTGGTCTGCACAGTCGCGGACACGCACACTTCATACACGCCATCTGCCGCTGGAGTAGCTTCCACGCCCAACTGGATGTCCACCGAGGGCTGCTCTTGTTGCAGCAAGATGGCGGGCGAATTGGGCTGCTCCAGCGAAGCTTCCTTCAGATAAACACGTTGAATCTGGAAAACGGGGTTGGTGTCTGCGACAGCGTCAGTCATGAAAGCAATCTCGTGAAAAAGAAATAAAAAGGTGATTATGCCGACTGCAGCAGGGGCAACAGTCCCCCTTGGGCGTCAAGCGCCATCAAGTCATCGCAGCCTCCCACATGGGTCTGGCCAATGAAGATTTGTGGCACGGTGCGACGACCGGTGATTTCCATCATGTGGGCACGCAACTCAGGGGCAGTGTCCACACGGATTTCCTCGATTTGCTCGACACCGCGTGCCTTGAGGATTTGCTTGGCACGCACGCAATAGGGGCAAACGGCAGTGGTGTACATCTTGACGGCTTGCATGACTTATCTCCTATAGGAATTCAGGCTCTGTCAACCGGCAACTGCGCTTCGCGCCAGGCACGCAGACCTCCACTGAGGGCTTGCGCATTGCTGTAGCCAAGCTTTTGAGCAATCGAGGCGGCTCTGGCTGCGCGAGCGCCCACCTGACACACCAAGATAACCGGAGTAGCCTTGTTCTTGACCGCGCCTTCGAGCTGCTGCTCAAGACGGCCCAGAGGAATGTTGCGCGCACCAGCCACATGGCCTGCAGCGTATTCGGCAGGCTCGCAAACGTCGATGACCACTGCCTTGTCGCGATTGATCATTTGCACGGCCAAAGCGGCGTTGAGGCCACGGCCACCTTTTTGCAGAACAGGTAAAAACAAAGCTACGGCGGAGGCCATCGCGACCGCGATCAGCATCCAGTTATCCAGCAAGAACTTCACAACAGATTCCTTTTTGAGCGAAAAAACCGGCCCGTCAGTTGGCCGACGTCCCTGCATTCTAAAATGCACAGTCTATTCCTTTTATCAGAACGCTTTTAGCTGCACCGACCATGTACAAACTCGTCCTTATTCGCCATGGCGAATCTACCTGGAACCTGGAAAACCGTTTCACCGGCTGGACCGATGTCGACCTCACGCCCGTGGGTGTGCAACAAGCCATGTCGGCGGGCCAGCTGCTCAAGGCCGAAGGCTGGGACTTTGACGTTTGCTACACCTCGGTGCTCAAACGTGCCATCCGCACCCTGTGGCTGACCCTGGACGAGATGGACCGGACCTGGCTGCCCGTCATCAAGGACTATCGCCTCAACGAACGCCACTACGGTGGCCTGCAAGGCCTGAACAAAGCCGACATGGCCAAGCAGTATGGCGACGAGCAGGTTCTGATCTGGCGTCGCAGCTACGACACCCCACCGCCGGCCCTGGAGGCGACCGACCCACGCAGCGAAAAAACAGACCGCCGCTACCCCAGCGCAGATGTGGTGCCACTGACCGAATGCCTCAAGGACACCGTGGCCCGCGTGCTGCCCGCCTGGAACGACACCATTGCGCCCGCGATCCAGAGCGGCAAGCGCGTGCTGATCGCCGCCCACGGCAACTCGATCCGCGCCCTGGTCAAGTACCTGGACGGCATATCCGACAGCGACATCGTGGGGCTGAACATCCCCAACGGCATCCCGTTGGTGTACGAACTCGATGCCAACCTCAAACCAATCCGCCACTATTATCTGGGGGATGCCGAAGCCGCAGCCAAGGCCGCTGCAGCTGTGGCCAGCCAAGGCAAGGCCTGACCAAGGTCTTTCACACGGCACCCGCTCGCAGGACATGACCGGGTGTATATTGGCCAATACATTGGGTCAGAGCCCCCAGACAACAGACCAGGGACTATGGGACAAAAACTGAAAATTGCCGGCTGGATGAGCATTGGCGCCTTGACCGGTGCGCTGATGACCTTTTCTTTGCAAACCGTGGCACGCAGCAACATGGTGCCGCTGCCTTTGGAAGAGCTGCAGCAGCTGGCCGCGGTTTTCAGCATCATCAAGTCTGATTATGTCGAGCCGGTGGACGAAAAAAAACTCATCACCGACGCCATCTCGGGTATGGTCTCCAGCCTGGATCCACACTCTCAATATTTCGACAAGAAGACTTTCAAGGAGTTTGCTGAAGGCACTTCTGGCAAATTTGTGGGCGTGGGCATCGAGATCACCCAGGAAGACGGTTTGATCAAAGTGGTTTCCCCCATTGAGGGGTCCCCAGCGTTTCGCGCTGGTCTCAAGACCAATGATCTGATCACCAAGGTGGACGACACCGCTGTCAAAGGCTTGTCGCTCAATGAAGCCGTCAAGCGCATGCGTGGCGAGCCCAACACGAAGGTGGTGTTGAGTGTTTTCCGCAAAGATGAGAATCGCACTTTCAGCGTCACCATCGTGCGCGAAGAAATCAAGACACAGTCTGTCAAAGCCAAGCTGATCGAACCAGGCTACGGTTGGGTGCGCGTCTCGCAATTCCAGGAGCGAACGGTCGACGACTTTGCTCGCAAGGTGCAGGAACTCTACAAAGATGGACCGCTCAAAGGTTTGGTGCTTGACCTGCGCAACGATCCCGGTGGTCTTCTTGATGCAGCAGTGGCTTTGTCTGCAGCTTTCCTGCCTGATAACGTAGAGGTCGTCTCCACCAACGGTCAACTCGAGAACAGCAAGTTCTCTTATCGTGCTGCACCGCAATTTTGGCGCCGTCACTTGGGCAATGATCCAATCGCATCGCTGACTCAAACGACAAATGGCGCACTTAAAAGCGTCAAGTTGGTGGTACTGGTCAATGAGGGCTCGGCTTCAGCCAGTGAAATTGTCGCTGGCGCCTTGCAGGACCACAAGCGTGCCACCGTGATGGGCAATCAGACCTTCGGCAAGGGTTCGGTTCAAACCGTTCGCCCCTTGGGCCCGGACACGGCCGTCAAAATCACGACCGCGCGCTACTACACCCCCAGCGGCCGCAGCATTCAGGCCAAGGGTATCGTGCCCGATGTGATGGTCGACGAAACCGAAAACGGTAATTTGTACGCTGCGCTTTACACCCGTGAGGCCGATCTTGAAGGCCACCTGACCAATGGCAAGGAAAAGAAAGACATCGCGCGCGAGAAAGCGCGCGAAGAAGCCATCAAGAAGCTCGAAGCGCAATCCAAAAAACCGCAGGACATGCCACGGCTTCCTGAATTTGGGTCTGACAAAGACTTCCGCCTGACGCAGGCGCTGCACCAGCTCAAGGGCGAGCCTGTCAAAGTCAGCACTTCGCTGACTGAACGCCCCGAGGCCAAGAAAGACTGATCGGCATGGATGACGCGCAGCTGCTGCGCTATTCGCGCCACATCCTGCTCGATGAACTGGGCATCGAAGGTCAGGAGCGACTGCTGTCCAGCCACGCGCTGATCATTGGTGCAGGGGGCCTGGGCTCACCAGCCGCTCTGTATCTGGGCAGTGCAGGCCTGGGCAAAATCACCGTGGTGGACCACGACCAAGTGGACGCCACCAACCTGCAGCGACAAATTGCCCACACCCTGGCGCGTGTCGGACACAACAAGGCCGAGTCGATTGTGCAAGCCATTGCTGCGATCAACCCAGATGTGCAAGTGATCCCGCGCGTGCAGCGCGCCGATGACACGCTGTTGAACGAACTGCTGCCCACTGTGGACGTGGTGCTGGACTGCAGCGACAACTTTGCCACCCGACAGGCTGTCAACGCCGCCTGTGTTCGTCACGGCAAACCTTTGGTCTCAGGCGCTGCCATCCGCATGGACGGCCAGGTCTCTGTCTTTGACAGCCGCCAGGCCAATGCCCCGTGCTACGCCTGCATCTTCCCGCCTGAACAGTCCCCCGAAGAAGTGCGCTGCGCCACCATGGGGGTGTTCGCGCCGCTGGTGGGCATCATTGGTACCGTGCAGGCGGCAGAAGCCCTGAAAATTGCCAGCGGCATGGGCAGCGCCATGGCCGGTCGCCTGCTGATGCTGGACGGTCGCGATTTGCGCTGGAGCGACATTCGTATGGCCCGTAACCCGCAGTGCCCTGTTTGCGGATCAACGCACCCAGCCTGATCCCCCCTGATCGTCTTCGTGGCGGCAACTGCCATGAAAGCGCCGAAACACCGGCGGTGCCATCGGCGCTTCGGCTGCAGCAAACACACCCAGATGGTTTTCTTGTGCCCGGCGCTGCTGCTGCGCATACGGACCACGCCCCACCCTGAAGCTGTACGCCCAGGCCCAGCCTTGGCGCACCATGGCCTCGTTCACATCCTGCCCATCGTGGTAGACCGTGGCCACCCAACGGCCATAGGTGTCCTGACGCCACACCTTGAGCTCCACGTTCTGACGCTGGACCAAGGCCAGCAAGGCATCTCGGGCAGCCTCGCCGCCGGGCTGGCAGGACTCGGGCGCATCAATGCCATCCAGACGAACCCGCACCGAAGTTTTTTGTCCTTGAGGCAAAAACGTCAAGGTATCGCCATCGAGCACCCAGCTCACCCAGCCTTGCCAGAGCACTGGCTTGGCCCAGCTCCATGCGGGCACCAAGGCCAGGACACAGGCCACCAGGAACAGCCGACAAAACGGTTTGTGCATCTCCATGTCTGGCATTTTGCCGTGTCTATCCATCGCCGAGGTGCGGCCAAGAGCGCCCATGCGCTGCAGTACGATACGGGCATGCACAAACCCGCCCGCCGCCTGCCGTTTCTGGCCTGGCCCCGCCCCAGCGCTCAACAGCTCAAAAGCGATGCTTTCGCAGGCCTGAGCGTGGGCCTGATGACCATTCCGCAAGGTGTGGCCTATGCAGCGCTGGCCGGCATGCCCGCCATTACCGGCATTTATGCCTCGGTCCTGCCTGCCCTGGCCGCCACTTTGATGGGGGCATCGGTGCGCCTGTCGGTAGGCTCTACAGCACTGACAGCCATGCTGGTCACAGCATCGCTCACCGGAGTGGCTGAGCCCGGCAGCGCGCAGTGGATCAACCTGGCCGTGTGGTTGGCTTTGATGACGGGCGTCATGCAGGTGCTGCTGGGGTATGCCCGTTTTGGATGGCTGCTCAACCTGGTCAGCTCACCCGTTCTCACCGGCTTTACCCAGGGTGCGGCGTTGCTGATCATCGCTTCGCAAGTGCCGGCATTGCTGGGCATGCCTGCGGGCTGGTCGTCTTTGACAGAACCTGCCAGCTGGAACCTGCCTGCCTTGATGATCGGTCTGAGCACCGTGGCCATCCTGATGCTGAGCAAACGTTTCAAGCCCACCTTTCCGACCGTGTTGTTGGTGATGCTGGCCGGTGCCGCCGCAGTGCACTGGACGGACTTGCAAGCCACGGGGCTGAGGGTTGTCGGCGCGCTGCCGCAGGGCTTGCCCTCTTTGTACTGGCCTGACGCACTGGACTGGGACACCTTCAAGCAACTGCTCATGCCCGCCATGGTCATCACCCTGGTGAGCTTTCTGGAAACCGCATCGAGCGCAAAGGTGGACAACGAAGGCTTGGGCAAACGTTGGGATCAAGACCAGGACCTGATTGGTCAAGGGCTGGCCAAAGTGCTTTCCGGCCTGAGTGGCGCCTTTCCCACCAGCACCTCGTTTGGTCGCTCTGCGCTAAACCTGTACGCCGGCGCTCAAACAGGCTGGGCCGCGTTGATTTCGGTGGGCATCGTGGTACTGGCGCTGCTGTTTTTAACCCCTGTGCTGGCTCTGGTGCCTCGCGCTGTGCTGGCCGCTATTGTGGTGGCCGCTGTGCAAAGCCTGATCAAACCCCGTGCCTTTGTGCAACTCATGCGGATTGACCGCATCGAAGCCAGCACGGCCGCCATCACCTTTGCCGTCACACTCCTGTCTGCGCCACGCCTTTACTGGGGCGTGCTGACCGGTGTGGTGCTGGGTCTGAGCCACTTTTTGCACACCCGCTTGCACCCGCGCATCATCGAAGTAGGTCTGCACCCGGATGGCTCATTGCGTGACCGTCATCTATGGGAATTGCCACCCCTTGCTGAGCAGCTGTATGCCTTGCGCATGGATGCAGAACTGGACTTTGCGGCCGCCAGCAGCCTCGAGCGGTCTATTGGCAATCACCTCAGTCAACACCCTCATGTGCGCCATGTGTGCCTGTTCGCCCACCCCATCAACCGCATTGATGCTACCGGCGTCGAGGTTTTTGCCCAGCTGCTGCGCCAGCTGCGCAAGCGCGACGTGGTACTGCATATCAGTGGTATCAAGCTGCCTGTCGAAAAAACTTTGCACCGCGCCGGCCTGCTTAACGCACCCGACAGCCATCTTCGGCTGTACCGAACCGATGCGGAAGCGGTGCAAGCTTTGCGCCAGCTACA
>CAZPTM010000047.1:0-2558 GCA_964589665.1 uncultured Limnohabitans sp.
ATCACGGCTTCGAGCAGTTTGCGGTCCATCAGGTCAAAGCCTTCAGGGTCCACGTCCAGCATGGACAGTGCCGCCTTGGCCATGGCCTGGTTGATGCGGCCATCGCCCTTGACGTCCGCATAGTCACGCACGCGGCGCAGCAGGCGGTTGGCGATACGGGGCGTGCCGCGCGAGCGGCGCGCGATCTCGAACGAGCCCTCAGGGTCAATCGGCGCTTTGAGCAACCCGCTGCTGCGCGTGACGATGCGCGACAGCTCATCAGGCGTATAGAACTCCAGCCGCGACACAATGCCGAAACGGTCACGCAGCGGGTTGGTGAGCATGCCCGCACGGGTGGTCGCACCCACCAGGGTGAAGGGCTGCAGGTCCAGTTTGATGGAGCGAGCTGCCGGCCCCTCGCCGATCATGATGTCGATCTGGTAGTCCTCCAGCGCGGGGTACAAAATTTCTTCGACCACGGGCGAAAGGCGATGGATCTCGTCGATGAAGAGCACATCGTTGGCTTCCAGATTGGTCAGCAGCGCAGCCAGATCCTTGGGTTTTTCCAGCACGGGGCCGCTGGTCTGGCGCAGGTTCACACCCAGCTCGGCGGCAATGATGTGGCTCAGCGTGGTCTTACCCAGACCCGGCGGGCCAAACAAAAGCACATGGTCCAGCGGCTCCTGGCGTTTTTTAGCCGCACCAATGAAAATTTCCAGCTGCTCACGCACCTTGGCCTGGCCCACGTACTCCTCAAGGTGCTTGGGACGCAAGGCACGCTCAATCGCTTCCTCGCTGTTGGACACAGGCGCCGCAGAGACCATGCGCTGAGTCTCGCGCGGGGCCGGGGCAAAGTCGTCGGTCTTGATGCTCATGGCTCGATTGTCTTACGTGATACCGCTTATTTGGCCAGGGCCTTGAGCGCCAGCTTGATGCCCTCGCTCACGCCCACGTCGGCAGGCAAACCCTTGAGGGCAGCGGCGGCTTCCTTGTCGCTGTAGCCCAGCGCCACCAGGGCTTGCTGAATGTCGCCTTGCGCATCGCCCACAGCGGTAGCCGTAGTACCGATGTCGGCACCCAGCTTGCCTTTGAGTTCGAGCAAAAGGCGCTCGGCGGTTTTCTTGCCGATGCCAGGCACCTTGACCAAGCGGCCCGGCTCCTGGCTGGTGATGGCCTGCGCCAGCTCGCTCACGCTCATGCCCGACAGGACCGACAGCGCCGTACGTGGGCCCACGCCCGAAATCTTGATGAGCTGGCGAAAGGCCTCGCGCTCGGCCGCCGTGCCAAAGCCGTAGAGGATTTGCGCGTCCTCGCGCACCACAAAGTGCGTCAGCAAGCTGACCTTTTCGCCGGTCGTCGGCAGGTTAAAAAATGTGCTCATCGGCACATTGACTTCGTAGCCCACACCGCCACAGTCCACGATGACTTCGGGCGGGTTCTTGTCGCTGAGGATGCCAGTGAGTTTGCCGATCATGGTGGGCCTTGCTGTCTTGGAGGAAAATCGGGTTTTACGGGCATGCCCGTGCATGCCACACCAGGATTATCAACTTGATCGTTCGCCACACCTTCGCCCCGCACAACAACACCCGCCTGTCGCACCTGTGCGGCCCGATGGACGCGCACCTGCGCAGCATCGAAGCCGGACTGCAGGTCAGCATTGCGCACCGCCACGAACAGTTCAAGGTGGACGGCCCCAAGGCGCAAGCCCAACGCGCCATGGAGCTGCTGCAAGCCTTGTACGAACGGGCTGACCGCCCCATCGCTGCCGATATCATCCAACTGATGCTGGCCGGGGATAGCGCGCTCGGCGAAGACGAGGACGGTGCCCCCGTGCTGCAAACCCGCCGCGCCGACCTCAAGGCGCGCACGCCAGGCCAGTCGGTTTACATGGACAACATCGCCAGCCACGACATCACCTTCGGCATTGGCCCAGCAGGTACCGGCAAAACCTACCTGGCCGTGGCCAGTGCGGTGGACGCGCTCGAACGCTCTGCAGTACAGCGCATTGTGCTGACCCGTCCAGCCGTCGAAGCCGGTGAACGCCTGGGCTTTCTGCCTGGCGACCTGTCGCAAAAAGTGGATCCGTACTTGCGCCCGCTCTACGACGCCTTGTACGACCTGATGGGCTTTGACCGTGTGCAAAAGGCCTTCGAGCGCAACGCGCTGGAAATCGCGCCCCTGGCCTTCATGCGCGGGCGCACGCTCAACAACGCTTTTGTGATCCTGGACGAGGCGCAGAACACCACGCCTGAGCAGATGAAGATGTTCCTCACCCGCATTGGCTTTGGCGCCAAAGCGGTGATCACGGGTGATGTCAGCCAGATCGACCTGCCCAAAGGGCAGCTGAGCGGACTGATCGATGCAGAGCGTGTTTTGAAGCGCGTCAAAGGCATTGCCTTCACCCGTTTCACCAGCGCCGATGTGGTGCGCCACCCACTGGTGGCCCGCATTGTGGACGCCTACGACGCCCAAGGTAGCGTGGCACGCCGCCGATCCACTTCAGAGGAATGAACATGGCCCTCCAGCAACTACAACTGTCCCTGCAATTTGGCGACATTCCCCACGCTGCACGCCACCGC
>CAZPTM010000047.1:2658-4631 GCA_964589665.1 uncultured Limnohabitans sp.
CAGGGCAAGACGCTGGCGGCGCATTACGCGCATTTGCTGGTGCACGGAGCATTGCATGCGCAGGGTTGGGACCATGAAACCTCCAAGGCTGATGCCGAAGAAATGGAGGCTTACGAAGTGGAGATTCTGGCGGGCCTTGGGGTGAAGAATCCCTATCGTTGACCACCAGCCGATTCACGCAAAAGCCAAAAATCAGATCAAGCGGACTTTGACGCTCTTGCCCTTGATCTTGCCCTTGGACAATTGAACACAGACGTTCTGCGCCAGCTCCGCCAACACCGCCACATAGGTCGAAAACTCGTTGACGTTGATCTTGCCAACCTGCTCACGGGTCAGACCACTCTCTCCGGCCAGCGCCCCCATCACATCGCCCGGCCGGATCTTCTCCTTGCGGCCACCCACGATCTGCAAGGTGCGCATCGGTGGCAACAGGCGTCCCCCCGCCGCAGGCTTGAAACTCTCCAACGCCTGCCACTGCGAAGCCTGACCCTGCAGTACCTCGATCTTGCCCACACGACCCATCTCGTCCATGCTGGCCAGCGTGATCGCCAGCCCCTCGGCATCGCCCCGGCCTGTGCGGCCAATGCGGTGGATATGCACCTCCGGGTCAGGCGTCACATCCACATTGATGACGGCTTCCAGGCCCTGCACATCCAGTCCACGTGCAGCTACATCGGTGGCCACCAGCACCGAACAGCTGCGGTTGGCAAACTGCACCAGCACCTGGTCGCGCTCGCGTTGCTCCAGCTCGCCGTACAGCGCCAGCGCCACAACACCCTGCGCCTGCAGCACCTCAACCAGGTCGCGGCACTGCTGCTTGGTGTTGCAAAACGCCAGCGTGCGCTCGGGTCGGAAGTGCGCCAACATCATCGACACCGCATGCAGCCGCTCGGTCTCGCTCACCTCCACAAAAATTTGGCGGATCTTGTGCGCGCTGTGCAGGGCTTCCACCTTCACCGTCTGCGGCGAACGCATGAACTGCGACGCGAGCTTGTCTATACCTTCCGGGTAGGTGGCCGAAAACAACATCGTCTGCCGATCTTTGGCGCACTGTCGGACCACTTTCACGATGTCGTCAAAAAAGCCCATGTCCAGCATACGGTCGGCTTCGTCCAGCACCAGCGTGTTCACCGCGGCCAGGTTCAGCGAGCCGCGTTCCAGGTGGTCCAGAATGCGACCGGGCGTACCCACCACCACATCCGCACCGTGCTCCAGGCTTTGCACCTGGCCGCGCAGAGCTACGCCGCCACAGAGCGTCACCACTTTGACGTTCGGGCGCGAGCGCGCCAGGCGGCGGACTTCCTGCGTCACCTGATCAGCCAGCTCGCGCGTGGGACACAACACCACCGCCTGCACGGCGGCACCGGCCGCGCCCGCGGTTTGCAAGCGTTCAACCAGAGGTAAGCCAAAGGCGGCTGTCTTGCCACTACCCGTGCTGGCCTGGGCCATCAGATCCTGGCCATTCAAGGTGATTGGCAAGCTGGCCGCCTGAATCGGCGTCATGCGGGCGTAGCCCAGTTGTTCGAGGTTGTTGAGCGTGGCGGGAGACAGCGCCAGGCTGTCGAATCGGTCCGAAGACGCAGGAGATGAAGTCATGCCCCGATTATCAGGGCGGGTCCACATCAGGCCGTCATGCGCATGGGAATGGTGACCGGGCCATCGTTGACCAAGGTCACTTGCATGTCTGCAGCAAACTGCCCTGTCTGCACCTGCGGGTGCGCTGAGCGGGCTTGGGCCACAAAATGCTCGTACAGGCGTCGCCCCTCGTCGGGCTTGGCGGCTTGCGTAAAACTGGGTCGGTTGCCGCCCGACACATCGGCGGCCAGCGTGAACTGACTGACCACCAGCAGACCACCGCCCACATCCTGCACGCTGCGGTTCATCTTGCCGGCATCGTCCGAGAAGATGCGCAGCTTGAGCATTTTGCTCAGCAGTTTGTCAGCCACGGCATCGGTATCGCCCTGTTCGGCGCA
>CAZPTM010000047.1:4731-9564 GCA_964589665.1 uncultured Limnohabitans sp.
ATGATGGTTGCGCCGTGGCTCTCGTGCGAAAAACCGTCGAGCACCTCATGGATTTGCGTGAGCACCTCGGGCTCTACCGCTTCGTCCATCAGGCCTTGCGATGACGCCCAGATCAGGTGCACACCTTCCTTGACGATGTTGAGCGCCACAGCCATGGCCACCAAGGGGTCGAGCCATAGCCAGCCTGTGAAATGCACCAGTCCGATACCCAACACGACGCCGGCAGATGTCCAGACGTCTGTCAGCAAATGGCGTGCATCGCCTTCCAGCGCAATCGAACGGTGCACCTTGGCAGAACGGAACATGACCCAGGCCAGCAATCCGTTGAGTACGGAGCTTGCCACCGACAGTGCCAAGCCAAGCCCTACCTGTTCCAGCGGTTGCGGTGAGAACAAACGCTGCCCAGCCGACCAGAAAATGCCCAGCGCAGCAACCAGGATCAGGATGCCCTCGAAGCCCGAAGAAAAATATTCGGCCTTGTGGTGCCCGTAGGGGTGGTCTTCGTCCGGTGGTGCCTCGGCCACCGTGACCATCCACAAGCCAAACATGGCGCTGGCCAGGTTGACCACCGACTCCATAGCGTCAGACAGCAAACCCACCGAATCGGTCAACCACCAGGCCAAGGTCTTGAGTGCGATGGTGACCACCGCAACCACGACAGAGGCTTGCAGCAAACGCTTTGGAGTCAGGCTTTGCAAGGGCAGCTGCACGTGCTTGTTCCTTTGTTCAGGACAGTGTCACGCGGGCAAACTTACGCTTGCCCACTTGGACCACAAAGTTCCCGGCCTCAACTTTGAGGCTCTTGTCACTGATAACGGTGCCGTCAATGCGCACGCCACCGCCTTCGATCAGGCGACCGGCTTCGGTGGTCGAAGGCGCCAAACCTGCAGCCTTGAGCAAGGCACCGATGCCCATAGGCGCACCGGACAAGGACACTTCGGGGATGTCATCCGGAATGCCGCCCTTGCTGCGGTTGATGAAGTCCAGCTCAGCCGCGTCGGCAGCGGCGGCGCTGTGGAAACGCGCCGTGATTTCCTTGGCCAGCATGACCTTGGCGTCCTTGGGGTTACGCCCTGCTTCAACTTCCTTTTTGAGGGCCTCGATTTCGGTCAGGCTCTTGAAGGACAGGAGGGTGTACCAGCGCCACATGAGCTCATCGGAAATGCTCAACACCTTGGCGAACATGGTGTTGGGGTCTTCGGTGATACCGATGTAGTTGTTTTTGGACTTGGACATCTTGTCCACGCCATCGAGCCCTTCGAGCAGCGGCATGGTCAGGATGCACTGCGGCTCCTGGCCGTACTCGGCCTGCAGGTGGCGCCCCATCAGCAGGTTGAACTTCTGGTCGGTGCCACCCAGCTCCAGATCGCTCTTGAGCGCGACCGAGTCGTAGCCCTGCATCAGCGGGTACAGGAACTCGTGCACGCTGATCGGCGTGCCCGCCTTGAAGCGGTCATGAAAGTCGTTGCGCTCCATCATGCGCGCCACGGTGTACTTGGCTGCCAGCTGGATCATACCCATCGAGCCCAAAGGGAGCGACCACTCACTGTTGTAGCGGATCTCGGTTTTTGCTGGGTCCAGCACCAGGCTGGCCTGCTTGTAGTAGGTCTCGGCATTGAGCTTGATTTGCTCAGGGGTGAGCGGCGGGCGCGTGCTGTTGCGGCCCGACGGGTCCCCGATCAAGCTGGTGAAGTCACCGATCAGGAAGATCACTTGGTGCCCCAGGTCCTGTAGCTGGCGCATCTTGTTGAGCACCACGGTGTGGCCAATGTGGATGTCAGGTGCAGTCGGGTCCAGCCCCAGCTTGATGCGCAGCGGCACCCCTGTGGCCTCCGATTTGGCCAACTTTCGTACCCAGTCTTCTTGCGGAATGAGCTCTTCTGCACCACGCAAAGTGACTGCCAGGGCTTCACGCACCCGATCGGTCACGGGGTAAGAGGTTTGAAGAGGTTGATTCATAAGGGTTTTTTCTGGACCTGTCCGGGGTCAGGACGGTACAATCAAAGCTTTGTCGAAGAGTGCATTTTAGTGGTGCGTTCACGCATGCCGAATTTCAAATCCCTGCGCCAACACCTCAACACCAGCCTGAACACCCTAGCCCGTGGCTTGGGTGCGTTGTTGCGCGCTTGGGTTGCGGCCACTGCCAACGCGTGGGAATGGCTGGAGACACAGCACCCCCAACTTTCGCAGCGACTCAATAACCAAGCACGGTGGTTGCGCCAACACACCCGTCAAATTGGTTTGGTCGCCGGCGCGGCTTTGCTGGCCGGTGCGGGTGGCGCTTACGCCTTGGCCAACCTGGGTCCCGACATCGAAAAACAGCCCGTCGTCACTGTGACTGTCCCTGTCGAGATTGCCCAGCTTGAAGACCAAGCCCGCGTCCTGGACGGTTTGAACATTAACCTGACCCGCAGCGACAGCACCCGGGCCAACGAATCGCCAGAAACCCTGTTGCGCCGCCTGGGCCTTGTTGACAGCGAGGCCGCCCGTTTCCTGCGCACCAACAAACAGGCACGTGCCGCGCTGCAACGCTCTGGCCGCTCGGTCATTGCCGAGGCCAATCAACAAAACCATCTCACCCGTCTGACTGTGCGTTGGCTGCAGAATGAAAGTGACGAGGTTTTCCAACGTTTCGTGTTGCAGCGTACGACACAAGGCTTGACGGCCGAGCAAGACGCCATGCCCATGACCACCAGCATCCGCATGTCAGGCGGTACGGTTGTGCATTCGCTCTACGACGCCTCCGATGAAGCGAAACTGCCAGAGAGCGTAACCTCTCAGCTCACCGAGATCTTCTCCAGTCAGATCGACTTTCACCGCACCTTGCGTAAGGGCGCCAAATTTGCAGTGGTCTATGAGGTTCTTGAGGCAGAGGGTGAGCCCCTGCGTGCAGGCCGCGTGCTCAGTGCCGAGTTTGAAAACGACAACAAAACCTTCAATGCCGTCTGGTTCGAGGCACCCGGCAAAAAGGGCGCTTATTACGCGCTGGACGGTAAGAGCTTGCGCCGCAGCTTCCTGGCCGCCCCCCTGCGCTACTCTCGCATCACCAGTCGTTTTGGCCTGCGCAAGCATCCTATCTTGCACACATTGCGCCGTCATGAAGGCGTCGACTATGCCGCTCCCACTGGCACACCCGTGGCCACTGTAGGCGATGGCGTCGTCGAGTCGGCAGGATGGCAAAACGGCTACGGCAACGTGGTGGTCGTTCGCCATAACGCTTCTTACAAAACGGTCTATGGGCACCTCAGCCGCATTCGCGTTAAACGTGGACAAAACGTTCAGCAAGGACAACTGATTGGCAATGTGGGCTCCACAGGCTGGTCCACTGGACCACACCTGCACTTCGAATACCGCGTTAATGGACGCTACACCGATCCATCGCGCGTCAACCAGCAAACGGCTAGCGTTAACCTCAACGCGACCGAGCGCGCTCGTCTGAAAATGGAAGCTGAACGTGCACGCATCCAGCTGGCCGCCGCCTCGATGATGCGCGACGACCTGGCTCAGTGAGCAAAGCCCCTCTTTACATCGGACTGATGTCCGGTACCTCACTGGATGGTGCCGATGGCGTGCTGGCTGACTTCAGCACACCCCACAGCCCCCGCGTTCTCGCCCATGCCTTCGAGGCCATGCCCCAAGAGCTGGCCGCCGAACTGCTGGCACTCAACACCCCTGGGGCCAATGAACTGCATCGTGGCGCTTTGGCCGCCAATGCACTGGTTCGTCTTTATGCCCGCGTTGTTGAGGCCTTGCTCAACCAAAGCGGCGTGCAGTCTGCTGATGTTGTGGCCATTGGCGCGCACGGGCAAACCGTTCGCCACCAACCTTTGATGCACGATGGCACCGGCTACACCTTGCAATTGAACAACCCGGCCCTGCTGGCCGAGTTGACGGGCATTGACGTTGTGGCCGACTTCCGCAGCCGAGATGTTGCCGCAGGCGGACAGGGTGCACCGCTGGTCCCCGCCTTTCACCAGGGTCTGTTTGGACGCTCGGACCAAACCGTGGCCGTGCTCAATATCGGCGGGATTTCCAACCTGAGTGTGCTGCATCCCGACGGACGTGTGCAAGGCTGGGACTGCGGCCCCGGCAATGCACTCATGGACCACTGGTGCCTGCAGCACACCGGCCAGACCTTTGATCGCGATGGCGCCTGGGCAGCAAGCAGCACGCCTAACGCAGCGTTGCTGGCTCAGTTGCTGCAGGAAGACTACCTGCGCCAAGCCCCCCCAAAAAGCACAGGGCGAGACCTGTTCAACACGCGTTGGCTGGCGTCACGTCTGCAAAGCTTTGAACATCTGGAACCCGTTGTCGTTCAGGCCACACTCACCGCCTTCACAGCGCAGGCATGCTTGGCCGATGTGCGCCAGCATGCGGCTTTGGCCAAGCAACTGATCGTGTGCGGTGGTGGAGCGCTGAATCTGCACTTGATGCAATGCATGCAAAGTGGTTTGCCCGGCATGCAGGTGGTCAGCAGCGCAGCTCTGGGCTTGCCACCCTTGCAAGTTGAAGCCACCGCTTTTGCCTGGCTGGCCTACAAATGCATGCAGCGCGAAACCGGCAGCTTGCCAAGCGTCACGGGCGCCCAAGGCGCCCGCGTATTGGGGGCTGTTTACCCCCGTTGATGTGAGCAGCCCCTTGGCCGCCAAAGATCAAACCGAGAAAGACGAACCGCAACCACAAGTGGTGGTGGCGTTCGGGTTCTTGATGACAAACTGCGCTCCCTGCAGGTCTTCCTTGTAATCAATTTCGGCACCCACCAGATACTGATAGCTCATGGCATCGATCAGCAGGGACACACCGTTTTTGGTCATGGTGGTGTCGTCTTCGTTG
>CAZPTM010000048.1:0-2317 GCA_964589665.1 uncultured Limnohabitans sp.
CCGCTTGCGCGCTGGAATTGATTCACGCTTATTCGCTGGTGCATGACGACATGCCATGCATGGACAACGATGCGCTGCGCCGTGGCAAGCCCACGGTGCATGTGCAGTTTGGGCAGGCGCAGGCCTTGCTGGCAGGTGACGCCCTTCAATCGTTGGCCTTTGAGTTGTTGACGCCTGAAGATGGCGATGCGCTGGTGCAAGCGCGCTGCTGCGCTCTGTTAGCTCGCGCGAGCGGTTATTGGGGCATGGCCGGTGGGCAAGCCATCGATCTGGCACACGTGGGGCAGCGCATGACGCTGGAGAACCTGCAGCAGATGCATCGCCTCAAAACAGGTGCATTGTTGCTTTGTGGTGTGCAGATGGGCGCTGTGTGCGCAGGCGTGCACCAGGGCTCCGCATGGCAAGCGCTGGAGCGCTTTGGCCAGACCTTGGGCCTGGCTTTTCAGGTCGTGGACGATGTGCTCGATGTCACGGCCGACTCTGCCACATTGGGCAAAACCGCCGGCAAGGATGCGCAGGCGGACAAGCCCACTTATGTTAGTGCGCTGGGGCTGGACAAGGCCCAGGCCTGGGCAGACGAATTGGCCGACCAGGCGCAGCAGGCGCTGACCGATACCGGTTTGCCTGAAGAACAATTGATCACGCTGCGGGATCTGACTCGCTGGGTGGTGCAGAGAACACATTGAAAAAACCATGACGGGATTGCTCCAAGCCATTGACTCGCCCGAGGACCTGCGCAAGCTGCCTCGCCACGATCTGCACCGCGTGGCCGACGAAGTGCGCCAGTGCGTGCTGGACAACGTCTCCAAAACCGGTGGGCACCTCAGCTCCAACCTGGGTACGGTGGAGCTCACGGTTGCGCTGCACTATGTGTTCAACACACCCGAAGACCGCATCGTGTGGGATGTGGGCCACCAGACTTATCCGCACAAGATCCTGACGGGACGGCGCGAGCGCATGCCTTCGCTGCGACAACTCGATGGCCTGTCGGGCTTTCCCCGTCGTGACGAAAGCGAGTACGACACGTTTGGCGTGGGGCACTCCTCCACCAGCATTTCTGCAGCGCTGGGCATGGCTTTGGCGGCTCGCCAAAAGGGCGAAAACCGCCACGCGATAGCCGTTATTGGCGATGGGGCCATGACCGCTGGCATGGCTTTTGAAGCCCTCAACCACGGGGGGGTGGAAGACTGCAAACTCTTGGTCATCCTCAACGACAACGACATGTCGATCAGCCCACCCGTTGGCGCACTTAACCGCTACCTGGCGCAATTGATGAGCGGTCGCTTTTACGCCGCCGCTAAAGAGGGCGCCAAGCAGGTGCTCAAGGCTGCACCGCCCTTGTTTGAGTTGGCCAAGCGCTTTGAAGAGCATGCCAAAGGTATGGTGGTGCCGGCAACTTTGTTTGAGAAGTTTGGCTTCAACTACATCGGGCCCATTGATGGGCATGACCTGGACTCGCTGATCCCGACGCTGGAAAACATCAAGCACCTGGATGGACCGCAGTTTTTGCACGTGGTCACCAAAAAAGGCCAGGGTTACAAGCTGGCTGAGGCCGACCCGGTCACTTACCACGGGCCGGGCAAGTTTGACCCTGCGGTGGGCATTGTTCCTCCCGCCACGCCACCCAAGACCACGTTCACCCAGGTGTTTGGCCAATGGCTGTGCGACATGGCCGCGCAAGACGATCGTCTCGTGGGCATCACGCCCGCCATGCGCGAGGGCTCGGGGATGGTCGAGTTCCACAAACGGTTTCCCAAGCGTTATTACGACGTGGGTATTGCCGAGCAGCACGCCGTCACGCTGGCAGCGGGCTTGGCCTGTGAGGGGGTGAAGCCGGTGGTGGCGATTTACTCCACTTTCCTGCAGCGTGCGTACGACCAATTGATCCACGACGTAGCGTTGCAGAACTTGCCCGTGGTGTTTGCGCTCGACCGTGCAGGACTTGTTGGTGCTGACGGTGCTACACATGCAGGAGCCTTCGATATTGCGTTTGTTCGCTGCATTCCCAACATGGCGCTGGCCTGCCCGGCAGATGAGGGCGAGTGTCGCCAGTTGCTCTCGAGTGCGTACGCTCAAAATCACCCTGTGGCCGTGCGTTACCCGCGTGGTGCAGGTGTGGGTGCTGCCGTGCCCACAGCCCTTGACGCATTGCCTTATGGTCAGGCCGAGCTGCGGCGCACCGGCAAGAGCGGCGTGGCTATCCTGGCTTTTGGCAGTTTGCTGTATCCGGCCTTGCAAGCGGCCGAGGTCCTGGATGCCACTGTGGTCAACATGCGTTGGGTCAAACCGCTGGATGTGCAAATGCTGCGCGAAGTGG
>CAZPTM010000048.1:2417-9473 GCA_964589665.1 uncultured Limnohabitans sp.
CATGTTCAATACCTTTTGAAGGAGTTTCTCTATGGATCGTCGTTCCGTCATCAAGAATGCGGGCCTCGCTGGCGTTCTGGCCGCAGGTACCGCACCCGCACTGGTGCACGCGCAAGCCAATCTGCGCTGGCGTCTGACTTCTGCTTTCCCTAAAGCACTAGACACCATTTTCGGCGCTGCTGACACCTTTGCCGCCAAGGTTAAGGAAATGTCCGGTGGCAAGTTCGAAATCAGCGTGCACGCTGCTGGTGAACTGGTCCCAACCGCTGGTCTGGTCGACGCCGTGCAAAACGGCACCGTGGAAATGGGCCATACCGCCCCTTACTACTACTTCGGCAAGAACGAAACCTTCGCCCTGGGTTGCGCCATTCCTTTCGGCCTCAACAGCCGCCAGATGACAGCCTGGATGTACGACGGTAACGGCCTGAAGTTGATGCGTGAGTTCTACGATGGCTACAACATCGTCAACTTCCCCATGGGCAACACTGGCGCCCAGATGGGCGGCTGGTTCCGCAAGCCTATCAAGTCTGTGGAAGACTACAAAGGCCTGAAGTTCCGCGTTGGCGGCTTCGCAGGTAAAGTGATCCAGCGTCTGGGTGGTGTGCCTCAGAACATTCCCGGTGGTGAAATCTACCAAGCTCTGGAAAAGGGCACCATTGACGCAGCTGAGTGGGTCGGTCCTTACGACGACAAGAAACTGGGCTTCTACAAAGTGGCCAAGTTCTACCACTACCCAGGCTGGTGGGAAGGTGGTCCGCAGCTGGACCTGTTCGTCAACAAGAACGCCTACGCTTCTCTGTCTGCAGAGAACAAAGCAATTGTTGCTGCAGCTGCCGCCTACGCGCACACTGAAATGCAAGCCATGTACGACGCCCGTAACCCTGCCGCTCTGAAGGAGCTGGTGGCTGGTGGCGCCAAGCTGACAGCTTTCCCCACGCCTGTACTGCAAGCGGCTTTCAAGGAAGCCATGGCTTTGTACCAGGAGCTCAACGCCAGCAACCCTCAGTGGAAGAAGGTGTATGCCGACTACAGCAATTTCCGCAAGGAATCTAACCTGTGGTTCCGCTTCACTGAAGCTCGTTTCGACAGCTTCATGCAAGGCGCCAAGCTGTAATCGCTAAGCCTTTTGCTCCCAAAACCGCGCCAACTGGCGCGGTTTTTTTACGCCCATAAAAAAACCACCTGCCAGAACAGCAGGTGGTTTGGGTGTTCAGGCCTTAACAGGCCCCAAAGACCTGGGGATTACTTCGACTTGAGCAATTCCTTGAGGGCTTCATCATCGGATTTGCTGTCGGACGGTGTGTCAGCAGGCGCAGCCTGAAGGTCACCATCGCTGCCTTTTGTCTCGCCAGCCTCCTTGGACTCTTCATTGCCTGCAGCGGGTTCCTCTCCGTCATCCATCGAGGCAGCTTGCAGCGCGCTCATGACATCTGCGTTGCTCAACTTTTCGCCCTTGTTGATCCCGCCTGTGACCAGCGTGGGCATGGCAATCACAGTAGCCACCATGATGATCTGCAGCACGATGAAGGCGATGGAGCCCTTGTAGATTTCGGTCGTATGAACGGCCTTTATGGTTTTGCCAGTGATGCGATCGGTGTAATCATTCTTGGGCGCCACACTGCGCAGGTAAAACAGCGCGAAGCCAAATGGCGGTGTCAGGAATGATGTCTGCAGGTTCATGGCGATGATGACACCAAACCAGATCATCGCCTGGTCGGGGGTCATGCCAGGCACGAGCGCAGGCAGGATCTTCTCGGCCACTGGAGCAAGCAGCGGGATCACGATGAAGGCAATCTCGAAGAAGTCAATGAACATGCCCAACACAAAGATCAGCACGTTGACAATGATCAGGAACCCCAATGCGCCACCTGGAACTTTGTCAAACAGATGCTCAACCCAAATATGACCGTCGGCCGCATTGAAAGTGAAACTGAATACTGTCGAGCCAATCAGGATGAAGAGCACAAAGGAAGCCAGCTTGGCGGTGTTGTCCAGCGCTTGGCGGGTCAGGCTCAAGGTCAGTTTGCGCTTGATCATGGCCAAAATCAAGGCGCCAACAGCACCCATGGCACCACCTTCAGTCGGTGTGGCCACACCCAGAAAGATCGTGCCCAGTACCAGGAAAATCAGGATCAGAGGTGGCATGAGCGAGAAGGTCACTTGCTCCGCCAGACGCGACAGCAGTCCAATTTTGAGTTGACGGTTGACCATGGACAAGCCCAGACCGACCAAAGAAGCGACAGTCATGGACATGATGAACACTTCGTCAGTGGCTGCGGCAGCTTCACGTCCTAGCCAGGCTTGCATCACTGCATCGTGGATGTGGCTCCAGCCAAAACCTACAGCTAAACACAAAATAAACAATGCCAACAAGGAGCGGTGTCCCGAGGCGCCATTGTCTTCACGGTAAATGCGGGCCTCGGGGGGGAGTGCTGGCACCATGGAAGGGCGGAAAATCGCCACTGCCACGACAAACAGTACGTACATGCCCACGAGCAGCAGGCCCGGTACCAGGGCGCCGGAGTACATGTCACCCACAGAGCGGCCAAGCTGGTCGGCCAGCACGATCAGCACCAGGGAGGGTGGAATGGCCTGAGCCAAGGTGCCCGATGCCGTAATCACGCCAGTAGCTACAACACGGCTGTAACCATAGCGCAGCATGATGGGCAGTGAAATCAGGCCCATGGAGATCACCGCCGCGGCAACCACGCCTGTGGTTGCGGCCAGCAGCGCACCCACTAAGATCACGGCAATAGCCACCCCACCACGAACGGGTCCAAAGACTTGACCAACGGTTTCCAGCAGATCCTCTGCCATGCCCGAGCGCTCAAGAATGATGCCCATGAATGTGAAGAAGGGAATGGCCAGCAGCGTGTCGTTTTGCATGATGCCGAAAATACGCAGCGGCAGTGCCTGGAACAGACTGGGCGGGAACAGTCCGATTTCCATACCCAGAAAGCCAAAGCCCAGGCCAGTAGCAGCCAGAGCAAACGCGACCGGGAAGCCCGTCAGCAAAATCACCAGCAGTCCGGCAAACATGATGGGCACAAATTGTTGTGCGATGAATGAGGTTTCCATGTGCATCAGTCTCCGTGGGCCATCAGCTTGATTTCGGCTTCGTCGGCGCCTTCAGCCGCGTCAGCCATGCTGTCGCTGGCATGACCACCCAAAAAGGCCAGGCGCTTGATCAGTTCCGACACGCCTTGCAGTGCCAGCAGCGCAAAGCCAGCAGGTATAAGAGCGTAGGCGGGCCAACGGATCAGGCCGCCGGCGTTTTGCGACATCTCGCCAGATTCGTAGGCCTGCATGAACAGTGGCCAGGACAGATAAATGCTGAGTACGCAAAACGGGATCAGGGCGGCCACAATGCCCATCACATCGATCCAGTTGCGCGTGCGAGCGCTCAGTCGTGCAGAAATAAAGTCAATGCGTACATGGCTGTTTTGCAGCAGGCCGTAGGCAGCACCCAGCAAAAACACTGCAGCAAAGATGTACCACTGCACTTCAAGAAGGGCGTTGGAGCTGGTGTCAAAGAGTTTTCGGACGATGGCGTTGCCTGCGCTGATCAGGGTGGTGATCAAAATCATCCAGGTGGTGAGCTTGCCAATCTTGGTGTTGAGGGTATCAATCCAGGCCGACAGCTTCAAGAGAAAAGACATGAGGTTCTCCGTTGCGAATCCCGGGCATTGTAAGTGTCATGCTGCTGCCCGGTGTGTATCCCCAGAGGGTGCGTATTGATATTTTTCAAGAGCGCCGTTGACAGGGTTTCACGCCCAAGGGTTAACCCTTTGTGAAAACAAGAAGCTCTTCAAAAACGCACAGGGCCCCAGAACAAGCTGATGGTCTGCAGGCCCAGCCAGGTCAACACAAGCGAGCCGGCCAAATGCAAACTGGCGGTAAGTGCAGCCATGCCCACACGCCCCTGCATCAGCTGGGTGATCACCTCGCCTGAAAAACTCGAGAATGTGGTCAGGGCGCCTAGAAAACCCGTGACCAGCGCAAGGCGCCAGGCTGGATCAAGATCGGGCAGGTGGTGAAAGACGCCTAGCGCCAAGCCAATCAGGTACCCGCCGATCAGGTTGGCCGCCAGTGTGCCCCATGGCAACCAACTTGTGGAGCTGGCTGCCGGGTTGAGCCACAAGCCCAATTGCCAGCGACACAGCGCGCCTGTGCTGGCTCCAATACAGATGGCAAAAAGTGGGTTCATGCGAGGACTCCGGACGAGGTCTCGATCTTAACCCCGCAACTCAAGCTTGCAGTTCACCGCCTAACACCTCGACAAGTGCATCGAGCAAGGGCGACAGCATGCCTGTGCTCAGAGCCACATCGGCATCAAAGCGTTCTTCTGCAGACTCGGGCAAAGTTGCATCTGGGTCTCCATCGAGAAACTTGACTTTTTTAAGCTGCAAAGACTCTGTCAAGGTAAAACCCACGCGTGCATCCCAGCTCAGTGCCAGTTGGGTGGGTAGCATGCCTGCTTGCACATGCTGGCGGACCTCGTCGCTGCGCAGCGGGTGGCGGGTGTAGCGAATGCTCGACACCTCTTCGGCCGTGGCCTTGAGCACGCCCTCGCGTTCTATGTAGAAGGCGCCTAATTCCGGTACATCAGGCTCGGCAGACAGCAGCCAGCCCGTCATGGCTGCTTGCGGCGACTGTGTGGTTTGCAACAAGGTCATGTTCAACTGCGGCAGACATTTCATCAACAAAGCTAATGCTTCATCTGCTTTGGCTTGGCTGCCCGCATCCAGCACCAGACGCTGCTTGGCCCAATCCAGCCAGACCCAAACCGTGGATTGTTTGGCAAAAGCCTGGGGCAGCAAGGACAGCAAAATATCGTCGCGCAATTCGCGCAACTGTTTCTTGCCAGGGCGGCGACCTGTCTGTGCCTCAATGTTTGCAGCCTCTTCGTCTGCCTTGCGGCGTACCAGGTGGCTTGGGACCGACTTGGACTCGATCATCAGTTTCAGAATCCAGTGCCCCTGCACCGATTCAACCAGTGGACCATGAGCCTGCCCACGCGGCTCGATCCAACCTACGGACTTGTCCTGTGTGGCCGTGCACTCTACAAAACGACCTGCAGCCACAGCAGTTTCTGCCTGCTCTAGCGGCAAAGCACCCGCACCCAGGCGGTACACCATCACATTTTTGAACACGAACACATCCCTTGTATGAAGTCAGTGTTCGATGATAGTGGATGGCGGAAGGCTACTTGGTCGGCGTCCAGCTCTTGCCGTCGATGCGTGCGCCCTGATCCGACAGACTCTGAGTCAAGACGGGCCCAATACCTTTGACGCGTTGTTGCAAATCCTGCCAGTTGGTGAATGGGCGTACTTCGCGAGCTTTGAGAATGCGAGCCGACAAAGAAGGGCCAACACCCTTGAGGCCTTCAAGATCTATTTCGCGTGCACGATTGATGTCGAGTTCGGCGTGTGCGAACAGGCAGGCAAAGCTCAGGCCTAAGGCCATGAAAAGTTTATGCATGGTGTGCTCCCTGAAAAACACCCCACTTCTGTGGTGGGTGAGTTCATTTTGGGCCGAGCAAGGGGTTTGTGCATCAGGGGCAGCCCTGATGGTCATACGCTTTAAAGCTCTTCTACCCTGCGCGGTGGGTAAGTGTCCCAGCCCTGGCAGCCGGGGCAATGCCAGAAATAGTTGTGGGCCTCGAAGCCACAGGCGGCACAGCGGTAACGTGACAGCGGGCGTGCAGCTTGTTCGAGTGCCTTGTGAACAGGGGCGGGCACATGGGCTTGACTCTGTGCATCTTTCTCCAGCCAGCGCTTTGCAGCCAACAAGGAGGGATGTTTTTGCAAGTGCTGTTCGTAAGCATTCAGATGTTGGAATGAATCTTGTGGCGCCAAATCGAGTGCTGCCTGCAGGATGTCGAGATTACCTTCTTGTACATACAACGCTTGCAGCCACTGTCGAGCCTGCTCTTGCCGCTGACAGCCTGCGGCAGCTTTGACCAGAGTTGGGGCGGCCAAGGCTGCAGCGCCATGGCGTTCGGCAAACAAGGGTTCGAGAACGTCCATGGCCTGCGCGTGTTCAGCTTGCGATTCGAGCAGCTGGGCCAGCAAGATGCGTGGGCGTGAACTTTGCGGGTACCTGCTCAAAGTCTCTTGCAAGAGTCGTAGACCGGTGGTCTGATCGCCTTGCGCTATTGCCTCACGAGCCTGCTCGCAGCCGTAATGCGCGCGTCGCGCATCAAATTGCGCTTCGCCCGAAGCCTCTAGCAACTGTGCCACCTCGGTTGCCTGAGGCCACTCGCGTGAGCGCTCATAGATAGCCAGGCGAGCCAAACGGGCTTGTCCCGCATAGGGAGAGCCCTCAAGCTTGCGCAAGGCCTCTTCGGCGCGGTCAAGCAGGCCGGCCTTTAAAAAATCTAATGCCAGTGCGTGCTGCGCACGCTGGCGGTCAGCCTGACTCAAATCGGCACGCGAGAGCAAATGTTCGTGAACGCGCACCGCACGGTCGTATTCACCACGTCGGCGAAACAAATTACCAAGCGCAAAGTGCAACTCTGAGGTGTCGGGGTCGTTTTGAACGGCCTCAATGAAAGCATCAATCGCCTGGTCTTGCTGTTCATTGAGCAGGAAGTTCAGCCCTTTGAAATAGGCGCGTGGGGCTTGCAGGTTGTTAATGCGCATTTGGCGCAGGTCCAGCCTGGAGGCTAGCCAACCCAGGCCAAAGGCCACGGGCAAGGCCACCAGAATCCAACCTAAATCCAGTTCCATGGGAATGCTTTCTGCGTTCAGATACCGATGGTTGCGTCCAGCGGGTTGGTTGCCGCTACGCTTGTCGCGTTGGCTTTTTCAACAGGCTTGTTGAGGGCGTGCATACCGCGTGCCAGTTGACGTTGCCTCCACCACAAAGGCAGCATGCCCAGTACGCCAATGATCAGGCCCAGCGCAAATACGCTCAGTACGATGAGCGCCGTGGGGGCTTCCCAAAAGGTGCCGAAAAAGAAGAACAGCTTGGTGCTTTGCTGATTATTCAGTGCAAAGGCAAAGAGCGTGAAAAACACGGCGGCCTTGATCAGCCAAAGGACGAGGCTCAGGA
>CAZPTM010000049.1:0-9425 GCA_964589665.1 uncultured Limnohabitans sp.
GCCGCGGCCTTGCATAAGCGCCTGATCGATGGCCTGTCCGATCTGGAGCAGGTGTTCCTCAATGGCCATGCCACCCAGCGCGTGGCGCAGAACATCAACATGAGTTTTAACTTCGTCGAAGGCGAATCGCTGATCATGGGCATCAAGGGCCTGGCGGTCTCGTCGGGCTCGGCCTGCACCTCGGCCAGCCTGGAGCCCAGCTATGTGCTGCGCGCCTTGGGCCGCAGCGACGAATTGGCCCACAGCAGCCTGCGCATGACGATTGGCCGCTGGACCACCGAAGAAGAAATTGACTTGGCCATCCAGACTATTCGCGAGAACGTCGCCAAGCTGCGCGAACTCAGCCCCTTGTGGGAGATGTACAAGGACGGCATTGACCTGAACACCATTCAGTGGGCTGCGCACTGATATCTAAGGAGAACACCATGGCTTATTCCGAAAAGGTTGTTGACCACTACGAAAACCCACGCAACGTCGGCTCCTTCGACAAGGGCGATGAGGATGTGGGCACCGGCATGGTGGGCGCGCCCGCCTGCGGTGACGTGATGAAGCTGCAGATCAAGGTGAACCCGGCCACGGGCATCATCGAAGACGCGCGTTTCAAGACCTACGGCTGCGGCTCGGCCATTGCATCGAGCTCGCTGGTGACCGAATGGGTCAAGGGCAAGACGCTGGACGAGGCCGCTGCGCTCAAGAACAGCGAGATCGCTGAAGAGCTGGCGCTGCCACCGGTCAAAATCCACTGCTCCATCCTGGCCGAAGACGCCATCAAGGCTGCCGTGGATGACTACAAGAAAAAACACGCAGCCTAAGAGAGCGCCATGGCCATCACGATCACAGAAGCTGCTGCCCGCCACGTCAACCGCTACCTGACCAAGCGCGGCAAGGGCATGGGCGTGCGCCTGGGCGTCAAGACCACGGGTTGCTCGGGCCTGGCCTACAAGCTCGAATACGTCGACGAGGCTGAGCCGGAAGATGTGATCTTTGAGGGCCACGGTATCAAAGTGCTGGTGGACCCCAAGAGCCTGGCCTACATTGACGGCACCGAGCTGGACTTTGTGCGTGAAGGCTTGAATGAAGGGTTTCGCTTTAACAACCCCAACGAACGCGACCGCTGCGGTTGCGGTGAATCTTTCCGTGTTTGATGGACTGCACGTCATTGCGAGGAGCGCAGCGACGCGGCAATCCATGGACTGCCGCGCTGCGCTCGCAGTGACGGGTTGAATATGATTTCCTTGCAGGCCAACGACTTCGAACTGTTCGAACTGCCGCAGCAGTTCGCGCTGGATCGCGCACAGCTCGATGAGCGTTGGAAGGCCTTGCAACGCGAGGCTCACCCCGATCGTTTTGCTGCAGACGGCGCCGCCGCTCAGCGCGTGGCCATGCAGTGGTCGGTGCGCATCAACGAGGCTTACCAACGCCTGAAAGACCCGCTCAAACGCGCCGCCTACCTCTGCGAGCTGCGTGGCCAACCGGTCAATGCCGAAAGCAACACCGCCATGCCGCCCACATTTCTGATGCAGCAAATGCAGTGGCGTGAAGCGCTGGAAGACACCAGCGACGTCGCAGCGCTGGAGAGCTTGGCCGACGAAGTGGCCGCCGAGCGCAAACGTGTGCAGCAATCGCTGGGACAATTGCTGGATGTGCAGCAAGACCCGCTGGCCGCTGTGGGGCAGGTGAGGGCGCTCATGTTCATCGAGCGCTTTGCCGCCGAGGTGGACGCACAACTCGACAACCATTTTTGAACCATGGCGCTATTGCAGATTTCCGAACCCGGCCAGTCGCTGGACCCGCACCAACGGCGCATTGCCGTAGGCATTGACCTTGGGACGACCCACTCGTTGGTGGCATCGGTGCGCCACGGCGTTTCTGAATGCTTACCTGATGGTGATGGCCTGGTGATCTTGCCCTCCGTGGTGCGATACATGCCGGGTCAAGGCCGTCAGATCGGCATGGAGGCCCAGGCCAATGCTGCGCAAGATCCGGCAAATACCATCGCTTCGGTCAAGCGCTTCATGGGCCGTAGCTTGAAAGATGTGGCTCATCCCGAAAAGCTGCCTTACAGTTTTGTGGATCAGCCCGGCATGCTCGGCATCGAGACGGTGCAAGGCGTCAAGTCGCCGGTGGAGGTGAGTGCCGAGATTCTGGCCTCGCTGCGTTTTCGTGCTGAAGATACTTTCAATGACGACCTGTATGGTGCCGTCATCACTGTGCCCGCTTATTTTGATGACGCCCAACGTCAGGCCACCAAAGATGCCGCCCAACTGGCGGGCATCAACGTGCTGCGACTGATCAACGAGCCCACAGCTGCAGCCATCGCCTATGGCCTGGACAATGCGGCCGAAGGTATTTACGCGGTGTTCGATCTGGGTGGTGGCACGTTTGATATTTCGATCTTGCGCTTGACGCGCGGCGTGTTCGAAGTGCTTGCCACAGGTGGCGATTCGGCCCTGGGTGGTGATGATTACGACCGCGCACTGGCCGATTGGGCGCTGGCGCAGATGAGCGGCGTGCAGCCCGAGAGCGCTGAAGACAAAACACGCTTGAAAGCAGCCGCGCGTGCGGCCAAAGAGGCACTGACCGACAGCGTCCAGACCACCTTAAGTGTGGCATTGGCTTCGGGCACATTGAGTGTCCAAGTGGGGCGCGCAGACTTTGAGCAAGCTACTGCTGCGTTGACGCAGCGCTGCCTGTCGGCCGTACGAAAGGCGCTGCGTGACGCAGGCCTGTCCAAAGAAGAAGTGCAGGGCGTGGTGATGGTGGGCGGCTCTACCCGCATGCCGCAAATCCAGCGTGCGGTAGGCGATTTTTTTGGCCAGGCACCGCTGAACAATTTAAACCCGGACGAAGTGGTGGCATTGGGCGCTGCCATTCAGGCCAACCAGCTGGCAGGCAACGACAACGCTGGCGATTTGCTTCTGCTGGACGTGATCCCGCTGTCGCTGGGGATCGAGACCATGGGCGGCTTGGTCGAGCGCATCGTGCCGCGCAACCAGACCATTCCGACCGCGATGGCGCAGGACTTTACGACTTACCAGGACGGCCAGACCGCGTTGGCATTGCATGTGGTGCAGGGCGAGCGCGATCTGGTCCAGGACTGCCGCAGTCTGGCGCGCTTTACGCTGCGCGGTATACCGCCGATGGCAGCGGGCGCAGCGCGCATCCGCGTAACCTTCACGGTAGATGCTGACGGCTTGCTTCAGGTCAGTGCCAAAGAACAGCTCAGCGGCGTGGAAGCGCGCATCGAAGTCAAGCCATCGTATGGTTTGAGCGATGAACAAATTGCCACCATGCTGCAAGACAGCTTTGCCACCGCGCAAGAAGACATGCAGGCCCGAGCCCTGGTCGAAGCCCGCGTGGACGCCGACCGTATGCTGCTGGCTACACGCAGCGCACTGCAGGCTGATGGCCAGTTGCTCTCGCAGCAAGAGCGTCAGGCCATTGACTTGTTGATCGACGCGTTGCAAAAAGCGGTGCTCACAGAAACCAACGCCAAAGCGCTCGAAGACCAGACACAAGCGCTGGCCAAAGGGACCGAAGCCTTTGCCGCCCTGCGCATGAACCAGAGCATTCAAAAAGCCCTGGCCGGACAAAACATTCAGGCCATTTGACCCAGAACACTATGCCCGTCATCAAGATTCTTCCCCATGCCGAACTGTGCCCGCAGGGTGCAGAAATCAACACGCCCGCTGGCACCAGCATTTGCGAGGCCATGCTGGAAAACGGCGTCAACATAGAGCACGCCTGCGACATGAGCTGCGCCTGCACCACCTGTCACGTGATCGTGCGCGAAGGCTTTCGCAGCCTGAACGAGATGGAAGAAACCGAAGAGGACTTGCTCGACCGCGCCTGGGGCCTGGAGCCCGATTCACGCCTGGGTTGCCAGGCCATTGTGGGGCGCGACAACCTGGTGGTGGAGATTCCCAAGTACACCATCAACCACGCCAAGGAAAACCACTAAGATCGGTGCCATGCGACAAATCGTCCTCGACACTGAAACCACGGGCCTGTCTGCCGAAGGCGGAGACCGAATCATCGAAATTGGCTGTGTTGAGCTGGTGGCCCGAAAGCTCACTGGCAACAACCTGCACTTTTACATCAACCCCGAGCGCGACAGCCACGAAGACGCGCTCAAGGTGCACGGCATCAGCAATGAGTTTTTGCGAGACAAGCCCAAGTTTGCCGAGTTGGTCGACGAAATTCTGGCTTATGTGCAGGGCGCGGAAGTCATCATCCACAACGCACCCTTTGACCTCGGTTTTCTGAACAAAGAGCTTGAGCGTCTGGGACGCCCCGCTTTCAAGACCTACACCGATGGGGTCATCGACACCCTGGTCATGGCCAAGGAACTGTTCCCTGGTAAACGCAACAGCCTGGATGCGCTGTGCGACCGACTGGAAGTGGACAACTCTGGCCGCACGCTGCACGGCGCATTGCTGGACGCCGAACTGCTGGCGGATGTGTACATCAACCTCACCCGTGGCCAAGAAGCACTGCTGATGGACAACCCCGGCGAAGCCGAGACGGGTCCTTCGCAAAGCCAGGTGGTCCGGCTCGATTTGTCCACGTTCAAACTGCCGGTGTTGGCGGCCAACACACAGGAGCTGCAGGAGCACCAGGACGTGCTCGCCCAGATGGACAAGGCCAGTGGTGGCAAAACCGTCTGGCGTACCACCGAGCCAGTGCAGGCCTGAAAACTGTGGCATAATCATGGTCTTCGCTGCTACAGCAGTGACGGGTGATTAGCTCAGCGGTAGAGCACTGCCTTCACACGGCAGGGGTCACATGTTCGATCCATGTATCACCCACCAATTCAATCCCTTGTACGTCTTTGACTTACAAGGGATTTTGTTTTGTGTTGTTAAGTTGCCAAATATTGCGTTTTTCACGTATTTTGTTTTTATTGATTTAGCGCTAGACTGATTCCAAATTCTGATTTGCGTATTGAGCGCATCGGGATACTCCAAAGATCGGTCCTAAATGCCCCTGATTGCATTGCTTTCTGGTTGGTTTCATCGTGTTCCTGTCCCGGGAGTGAAGCAACGCCATGGGTTGCGCACTATTGCCATTGCCCTTTTAGTGCTTTTGTTGGTGCATGTTGGCGCGATGCACTTTATCGAAGGGATGGACTGGTGGACATCCTTTTGGCTCACCTTCATCACGGTGGCAACGGTGGGCTATGGCGATGTCTCTGCCAAAACGCCATGGGGTCAAGCGGCTACTTTAGCTTTGCTCATCATCCCTGGAATTGTTCTCTTTTCCAAATTACTCAGTGAAATTGTCGATAGCAACGCAATGCGCAGAGAGCGGCAGCTCAAAGGCGCGTGGAGATGGCCCATGAAAGAACACATTCTGGTATTTAATGCACCCCAAAACGTCGAAAGCTACATGTCCATTGTGGTGAGCGAATTCGTGAAATATCCACAGTACGAGCATGCGCCTGTGCAGGTCGTTTCAACCCGGTTCCCGAACGGATTGCCGACGAGGTTGCAAGACATGAATGTTCTGCTCTACACCGGCTCCGGCAATTCGGATGAAACATTAGCTGCCGTCAACGTGGCTTTGGCCAAAGTCGTGATCGTCCTGGCACCCGACCCGGAACAGGAAGACTCCGATGCAGCCACGTTTGATTTGGTCCACCGCATTCGAGACACTGGCTCAAAAGCCTACATCGTGGCCGAGTCCATTCGTGACAGTAACCGGCGTCGCATTCGCGCTGCAGGGGCGGATGCCACCATGCGGCCTATTCGTGCCTACCCGGAAATTGCTGTGCGTGCAGTGCTCGCGCCCGGCTCGGAACTGGTCATCGAAGAGTTGTTTGACAGTGCGGGCAGCGAATACCGCCGGGTCAACACGCCCGCCATCGAGATGGATTGGCGCGATGTCACGACCCGCTGCATTGCCTCTGACCTCGGTACGCCTTTGGCCTATGTCGAAGCCGATGGCAACATCGTGATCAACCCGCTGGGCTCCCGAAAGGCACAGTTCACGGGCCTGATTTTGGCGGTGCTGGACACGGCGAATTGGATCGATGACGAGTTGATTCGTGCATTGCAAGGCTGAGCTCGCGATCTCAATTCGCTTGACCCCATTTAACCAAAGGCGCTCACGAGGGACTTGTTGCCAGACTGGTGTGAAGAGTAGCGACCTATGTCCAGACCTTCCGTGCTGATTTCGCACTGTCGGCCCATTATTTGATCGGCCAGCACCTGTGCGCTGCCGCAGGCCATGGTCCAGCCCAGTGTGCCGTGCCCGGTGTTCAGGTAAAGGTTGTGTATGCCACTGGCGCTGACCAGCGGGGTGCCATCCGGTGTCATGGGGCGCAGTCCGGTCCAGAACTGCGCTTGCTTCAGGTCGCCCCCGGCGAACAATTCTCGGGTAACTTTTTCCAGGGTGTGTCGGCGTCTGGGGTTCAGGCGCAAGTCAAAGCCACCGAGCTCGGCCATGCCGCCCACGCGAATACGGTCACCCAGTCGGGTCACGGCAATTTTGTAGCTCTCGTCCAGCACCGTGGATTGCGGGGCCAAAGCCTCGGTCGTGATGGGCAAGGTCAGCGAGTAACCTTTGACCGGGTACACCGGAATGTCCAAACCCAAGGGCAGCAACAGGTCGCGCGAGTAACTGCCAGCGGCCAGCACATAGCGGTCTGCTTGCAAGGTGGACTGGTCTGTGAATCTGATGCCTTGCAAACTTTGGCCCGCGTGTTGCAGGTGCTCAACCGTTTTGCCATAGAGAAACTGAACACCCAGCTGCTCGGCTTTGGTCGCCAGTTGGGTGGTGAACAGGTGGCAGTCGCCGGTTTCGTCGTTGGGCAGGCGAAGGCCGCCGCAAAAGGGGGCGCTGGCGTGGGCCAAAGCCGGTTCGGCGCGAATCACGCCAGCGCGGTCCAATAATTCAAACGGGACGCCACAGGCCTGCAGCACCTCCACATCGCGTTGCGCTGCGTCCAGCTGGGCTTGCGTGCGAAACAGTTGCAACGTGCCGGCGCTGCGTTCGTCGTAGTGCAGGTCGACTTTTGTACGCCAGTTGCGCAAACAGTCGCGGCTGTATTCGGACAGCCGCATCATGCGCTCCTTGTTGATGGCATAGCGCGGTGCCGAACAGTTGGCCAGCATTTGCGCCATCCAGCGCATCTGAAACCAGGAGCCATCGAGCCGAATGGCCAGTGGAGCATGGCGCTGGAACAACCATTTCATGGCCTTGAGGGGAATGCCGGGTGCTGCCCAAGGGGTGGAGTACCCCGGCGAGACTTGCCCCGCATTGGCATAACTGGTTTCCATCGCGGGCGCCGCCTGCCGTTCAATGACCGTCACTTCGGCGCCCTGTTGGGCCAGGGCCCATGCTGTGGTGATGCCGATCACGCCGCCGCCAAGCACTGCAACTTTCATGGTGATGTCCTTGATGAATCTACTGTTGGAGTGATGGTATGGATTCGTTGAAGAAATATTTCTTGAAAAAGTTTGTATTTAAAGCAAAATCAACTGATTTAATGTAAAAAAACAATGGAGATACAGTAAATGTTTGATTTAGACAGCATTGACCGCCGAATTTTGGATGTTTTGCAGCGACAGGGTCGTATTACCATGACCGAACTGGGGGAACAGGTGGGCTTGTCAACCTCGCCCTGTTCCGAGCGTGTCAAGCGGCTGGAGCGCCACGGGCTGATCAGTGGTTACCACGCGCACGTCAACCCGCAACAGCTGGGGCGGGCCTTGTTGGTCTTCATCGAAATCACGCTCTCGCAAAAGTCGCCGCAAATTTTTGAGGCTGTCCGTCGCGAAGTGGCTCAAATGCCCGAGGTTCAGGAGTGTCACCTCGTCTCGGGCAGCTTCGACTATTTGCTCAAGGCGCGCTTGCGGGCCATGACCGAGTACCGTGATTTGTTGGGCAAAATTCTGAAAAAAATACCTGTGCCCGCGCAATCCAACAGTTATGTGGTGATGGAAGAAATCAAGGAAACACTGGTCTTGCCGCTCGACCGTTGAAGCGAATTTGCTCAGACGATCAGGATGGCCCGGAAATCGTTCACATTGGTGTGTGTCGGGCCGGTGAAGATCAGATCGTCCAAGCCCTCGAAGAAGCCATAAGCATCGTTGCGAGACTGGTAGCTGGACAGCTTCATGCCCTGTGAGGCAGCGCGCTGCAAGGTGTCCGGGCTGACGCGAGCGCCAGCGTTGTCCTGCACGCCATCAATGCCATCGGTGTCGGCGGCCAAGGCCCAGACCCCGGCTTGGCCTTGCAGGCCTTCGGCCAGCCCCATGCAGAACTCCCCCGCGCGTCCACCGCGCCCCTTGGCTGCGCCAGGGGGCAAAGGCTTGATGGTTACAGTGGTTTCCCCGCCGCTGAGTAAAACGCAAGGTCGCTGGAAGGGACCTTTGCCCTGCGCAATGGCGCGGGCCAGCGCGGCATGCACTTTCCCCACATCGCGCGATTCGCCTTCGATCTCGTCACTCAGAATGTAGGCGGGCAGGCCAGCTTGCCTGGCGAGCTCGGCTGCTGCTTGCAGGGACTGCATGGGCGTGGCGATCATGTTCAGTTGTTGATGGGCAAACACGGGTGCACTGGGCTTGGGTGTTTCCAGCTGCCCCTCATTCAGTGCCTGTAAAACAGGTGCAGGCAGCTCAATGCGATAGCGTTCCAGAATGGCCCGAGCGTCTGCACACGTGCTGGGGTCCGCTACTGTAGGGCCGCTGGCGATCACACTGGGGTCATCGCCCGGCACATCGCTGATCATTAGCGTCACCACTTGCGCCGGGGCGCAGGCGGCGGCCAAACGCCCACCTTTGATGCGCGACAGGTGCTTGCGCACGCAATTCATTTCCACAATGTTGGCGCCGCTGTCGAGCAACTGCTGGTTGATGCGTTGCTTGTCCTGCAAAGTCAGCCCTTCGGCAGGTAGCGTCAGCAGGGCAGAGCCACCGCCCGAAATCAGGCACAGCACCAGATCGTCGGGCGTCAGGTTTTGTGTCAGCGCCAGCATGCGCTGGGCAGCTTGCAAGCCTGCTGTGTCCGGCACAGGGTGAGCGGCTTCCACAATGTCAATGCGTTGGGCCAAACCCGCAGGCCGCTGCGGTGTGTGGTCATAGCGCGTGACCACCAGACCAGACAAGGGCGCATCGGCTGGCCACAATGCTTCGACTGCATGCACCATGGCCCCAGCGGCCTTGCCCGCGCCCAGCACCAAGGTGCGACCCTTGGGCGGCTTGGGCAAGTAGGCACTTGTGTTGTGCACAGGCAAAGCCCGCCGCACGGCAGCGTCGTAGAGCTGACGCAAAAAGTCCTGAGGGTGATCAAGCGGCGTTTGCATGGCAATCAGGCAGGTGTATAGAGGTGAGGGTGATTATGACCACCAGGACGATCCGAGTCCCAAGGCCGTGGCGACACCCAGCGCCGCAAAAATACCCGCTGCAATGCGGTGAACCCAT
>CAZPTM010000050.1:0-9053 GCA_964589665.1 uncultured Limnohabitans sp.
GCGAAGTCTCCAGGAACGACCCGCATCGGTGGGAGCCGCTGCTGCGCCACGCGGGTGCCATCTTTCTGGGTGCCTACACCAGCGAATCGTTGGGCGACTACTGCGCCGGCCCTAACCATGTGCTGCCCACCAGTGGTACCGCGCGTTTCTCGTCACCCTTGGGTGTCTACGACTTCCAGAAGCGATCGAGCCTGATCGAAGTGAGCGAAGCCGGTGCCCAGCCGCTGGGCCGCATCGCTGCCGAACTGGCCTATGGCGAAGGCTTGCAGGGGCACGCCCGCGCTGCCGAAATGCGTCTGAACCCTGTTCCTCCCATGCGAGAGTCGACATGACCGTGACCCCGAAACTCATGCAACGCATCCGCCAGGACGTGCAGTCCATGCACGCCTACGCGATCCAGGATTCGGTCGGCATGGTCAAGCTCGATGCGATGGAAAACCCTTTCAGTCTGCCGCCCGAGTTGCAGCAGGCGCTGGGTGAACGTCTGAGCAAGCTGGCGCTGAACCGTTATCCCGATGGTCGTGTGAACGATTTGCGCATTGCTTTGGCGCAGTACGCAGGTATGCCCGATGGCTGCGACATCATGCTGGGCAATGGCTCGGACGAGCTGATCTCGCTGCTGGCCATGGCCTGCGATGTGCCCGGTGCCAGCATTCTCGCGCCTGTGCCAGGGTTTGTGATGTACGCCATGAGTGCCCAACTGCAGGGCCTGGCTTTCCATGGCGTGCCGCTCACGGCTGACTTTGAGTTGGACGAGGCAGCCATGCTGGCTGCGATTGCCGAGCACAAGCCATCGATCGTCTACCTTGCCTACCCTAACAACCCCACCGGCAACCTGTGGAGCGATGCGGTGATCGAACGCATCATCGAGGCGCAAGGCGAGCAGGGTGGTCTGGTGGTGATCGACGAGGCCTATCAGCCCTTCGCAAGCAAAAGTTACATTGATCGCCTAGGTCAACATTCGCATGTGCTGCTCATGCGCACGCTGTCCAAGTTTGGTCTGGCGGGCGTTCGCCTGGGTTACATGATGGGCCCCAAAGCCTTGATTGCTGAAATTGACAAGGTGCGCCCACCGTACAACATCAGTGTGCTCAATTACGAGTGCGCGCTGTTTGCGCTGGAGCACACTGATGTGTTCGCGGCGCAGGCCAAAACCCTGCGCGAAGAGCGTGCCCGATTGCTGCGTGAATTGGCGGCACTGCCCGGTGTACAGCCTTTCCCCAGCGAAGCCAACATGATTCTGGCGCGTGTGCCGGATGCAGCCAAAGCCTTTGAGGGCATGAGGGCCCGCAAAGTGCTCGTCAAGAACATTTCTAAAATGCATCCATTGCTGGGCAATTGCCTGCGCCTGACCGTAGGCACCCCGCAAGAAAATACGCTGATGCTCGCAGCTGTAAAGGAATCCCTATGAACCGCACCGCTGAAGTCACTCGCAAGACGGCCGAAACAAACATTCGTGTTGCCGTGAATCTGGATGGCACGGGCCAGGCCAAGTTGGCCACAGGCATTGGTTTTCTGGATCACATGCTCGACCAGATCGCGCGTCACGGTTTGATTGATCTCGATATTCAGTGCGAGGGCGACTTGCATATTGATGGACACCACACCGTCGAAGACATCGGTATCACCCTGGGTCAGGCTGTGGCCAAAGCCGTGGGTGATAAAAAAGGCATTCGCCGCTACGGCCATGCTTATGTGCCGCTGGACGAAGCGCTCAGCCGCGTGGTGGTGGATTTTTCGGGTCGTCCCAGTCTGCACATGGGCGTGAAATTCACCTCCGGCATGATTGGCGAGCTCGACACACAGCTGGTGTACGAGTTTTTCCAGGGCTTTGTGAACAACGCCGCTTTGACGCTGCACATTGACAACCTCAAGGGTTTTAACGCACACCATCAGTGCGAAACGATTTTCAAGGCCTTTGGTCGCACGCTGCGCGCTGCGCTGGAACTGGACCCGCGTGCTGCTGGCATGATTCCTTCGACCAAAGGAAGTTTGTGATGTCGGTTAACCGCGTTGCCGTGGTGGACTACGGCATGGGCAATCTGCGCAGCGTGGCGCAGGCAGTGATCCATGCCGCCTCGACGGTGGACCATGCCGATGTGACCGTCACCAACGATCCGCAGGTAGTGCGCGATGCCCATCGCATCGTGTTGCCTGGCCAGGGCGCCATGCCTGACTGCATGCGCGAGCTGCGCGAGTCCGGCATGATGGATGCGGTGCTCGAAGCGGCTGCAAGCAAACCCTTGTTTGGTGTGTGCGTGGGTATGCAAATGTTGCTTGATCACAGCGCCGAGGGAGATACCCCAGGCCTGGGCCTGATTGCAGGAGATGTCATCAAGTTCGATCTGGCGGGCAAGATGCAGCCCGACGGTACTCGCTACAAAGTGCCGCAAATGGGCTGGAACCAGGTCTGGCAGGACACACCTGTACACGCCTTGTGGCAGGGCATTCCCGACGGCAGCTGGTACTATTTTGTGCACAGCTTCTATGCCAAAGTAGCCAATCCGGTGCACAGCGCTGCGCAGACCGATTACGGTGGCCGCTTTGCCTGTGCCATTGCCAAAGACAACCTGTTTGCGACACAGTTTCACCCTGAAAAAAGCGCGGACCAAGGCCTGGCCCTGTTTCGCAACTTCCTTCACTGGCAACCGTGATTGCCGTTTTTCACTTATTTGATTTTTGACCCGCCATGATTCTGATCCCCGCTATTGACCTCAAAGACGGCCACTGCGTTCGCCTCAAGCAAGGTGATATGGACCAGGCCACCACTTTTGGCGAAGACCCTGCGGCCATGGCTCGCAACTGGTTTGACAAAGGCGCACGCCGCCTGCACCTGGTGGACCTCAACGGTGCTTTTGCAGGCAAGCCGCAAAACTTTGGCGCCATCAAATCCATCCTGCAAGAAGTCGGCTCCGACATTCCTGTGCAGCTGGGTGGCGGCATTCGCGACCTGGACACGATAGAGAAATACATCGATGCCGGTCTTCAGTACGTGATCATCGGCACAGCAGCCGTCAAGAACCCCGGCTTTTTGAAAGACGCTTGTACCGCGTTTGCGGGCCACATCATCGTGGGACTGGACGCCAAGGACGGCAAAGTTGCCACCGACGGCTGGAGCAAGCTCACGGGCCACGAAGTCGTGGACCTGGCCAAGAAGTTTGAAGACTGGGGCGTCGAGTCCATCATCTACACCGACATTGGTCGTGACGGCATGCTCAGTGGCATCAACATCGACGCCACCGTCAAGTTGGCGCAGGCCCTGTCCATTCCTGTCATCGCTTCGGGAGGCCTGTCGAACATGAACGACATTGAGCAGTTATGCGCCGTAGAGAGCGAGGGCGTGGCGGGTGTGATCTGTGGACGCGCCATTTACTCCGGTGACCTAGACTTCGAAGCGGCGCAAGTTCGCGCTGACGAACTCAGCGCTTGACCATGACAGCCACTGCCACCTGCTGCGACGTGCAATTTGCGGGCTTACCCGCTACACAATTGCGATTGCCCTGCGGTGATGGCGTGGTGGTGGCGCAGCATGGCGCACATGTGCTGTCGTGGGTGGCGGGCGGGCGCGAGCGCCTGTACCTGAGTCCTAAAAGCATCATGGATGGCCAGGCAGCCATTCGCGGCGGCATTCCGGTCTGCTTTCCGCAGTTCAACATGCGCGGCAGCTTGCCCAAACACGGCTTTGCCCGCAACCTGCCTTGGACGGTGAACCCGCCCAAGCTTGATGGCGATCAGGCCCACCTGGTGCTGAGCCTGCACGACAGTGCTACCACGCGTCAGTGGTGGGAGCAAGCTTTTGAAGCCCGACTCTTGATTGAACTGACCCCCGGCGCATTGCAGATCGAGCTGGCGGTTCTTAACACCGACGCAAAGCCGCTGGAATTCACCGGCGCATTACACAGCTATTTCGCCGTCAACGACGTGGCGCAGGCCAGGCTGCTGGGGCTGGGTGGCCGCGCCGAATGGGATGCAGTGACCGACCGACATGGTGCCGCCGCACCCGAACTGCGCTTTGTGGGCGAGTTTGACCGTGTCTACTCGGCTGCACCCCAAGGCTACGAACTGCAGGATGGACCGCACACGTTGTCGATAGAACAAGACATGGACTGGACCCATACCGTGGTCTGGAACCCTGGCGCTGACAAATGCGAAAGTCTGGTCGATATGCCTGCGGACGGCTGGCAACATATGCTCTGCGTCGAAGCTGCGCAAGTGTACGAACCTATCGTTGTGCCGCCCGGCGACTTCTGGCAAGGCGCGCAGCGCCTGCGCATCTACTGATTTTGAAAAGACTCTCATGCTTGCCAAACGCATCATCCCCTGCCTGGACGTGACCGGTGGTCGCGTGGTCAAGGGCGTCAACTTTGTTGAACTGCGCGACGCCGGTGACCCGGTCGAAATCGCGGCCCGCTACAACGAGCAAGGCGCTGACGAATTGACCTTTCTGGACATCACCGCCACCAGCGACGGGCGCGACGTGATCCTGCACATCATCGAAGCTGTTGCCAGCAAGGTCTTCATTCCGCTGACTGTTGGAGGCGGTGTGCGCACGGTGGACGACGTGCGCCGCCTGCTCAACGCTGGTGCGGACAAGACCAGCTTCAACTCGGCAGCGATTGCCAATCCGCAAGTGATTCGCGATGCCTCCAACAAGTACGGTGCGCAGTGCATCGTGGTCGCCATCGATGCGAAACGTCGCACGACCGAAGATGAACAACGCCTGGGTGCCAATGGCTTGCCCATGGGCCCAGGTTGGGACGTCTACAGCCATGGCGGTCGCAAAAACGTGGGCCTCGACGCAGTGGCCTGGGCTACGCAAATGGCCGAGTACGGCGCAGGCGAAATCTTGCTTACAAGCATGGATCGCGATGGCACCAAGAGCGGCTTTGACCTTGAGCTGACCCGAGCCGTGAGCGACGCGGTGAGCGTGCCCGTGATCGCCTCTGGTGGTGTGGGTAACCTCGACCACTTGGCCGACGGTGTCAGCAAAGGGGGCGCAGATGCCGTGCTGGCTGCGAGCATCTTCCATTACGGTGAATACACCGTCAGGCAGGCCAAAGAGCGTATGCGTGAACGTGGCATCACTGTGCGGCTTTAAGATTGACATCATGAACTGGCTCGACACCATCAAATGGGACGACAAAGGCCTGGTGCCTGTGATCGCCCAGGAAAACGCCACAGGCGATGTGCTCATGTTCGCGTGGATGAACCGCGAGGCGTTGGAGAAGACTGCCGAACTCCAGCGGGCCGTGTACTTCAGTCGTTCCCGCAACAAGCTGTGGTTCAAGGGCGAGGAGTCTGGGCATGTGCAACAGGTGCACGACATTCGCCTGGACTGTGACAACGATGTGGTCCTGCTCAAGGTGACGCAACTGGGGCACGAACCGGGCATTGCTTGCCACACTGGCCGTCATAGCTGCTTTTATCAAAGCTTGCACAATGGGCAGTGGCAGACTGTGGACCCGGTCCTCAAGGACCCCGAAACGATTTACAAGTGACCGATATGAGCAACCAGGACATTCTTGATCGCCTAGCGGCTGTGGTCGAAAGCCGCAAGCCTGCCAATGGCGGCGACCCCGAAAAAAGCTACGTGGCCCGGCTGCTGCACAAAGGCCCCGACGCCTTCCTCAAAAAAATCGGTGAAGAAGCCACCGAGACCGTGATGGCCGCCAAGGATGTGGACCACGGCGGCGATGCGTCCAAGCTGGTCTACGAGGTGGCTGACCTTTGGTTTCACAGCATGATCGCGTTGGCGCACTATGGCTTGACACCTGCTGATGTAGTCAACGAGTTGGCCCGTCGCGAGGGCTTGAGTGGCTTGGAAGAAAAAGCTTTGCGCAAGGCGCAGGCCCGTGAAGCATCGGGCGAATAAAGTTGTCAAATCACAGGGAGATGTCGATGGATGACAGTTTGAGCAATGACAGCAACCGCACCATCAGCTGGGTCAGCTATATCTTGCACCTAGTCGTGGCAGTGAGCGCCATCATTCCAGGTGCGCAGGTGGGGCCCTTGCTTTTGGTGGTGGCCTTGGTCATCGATCTGGTCAAAAAAGGTGATGTGCACGAGTCTTGGCTGGCCAGTCATTTTCAGTTCCGTATCCGCACAGTGCTGTGGGCCGCCGTCCTCTACGCTGTGACTTTCCCCTTGTGGTTCCTGTTCTTCTTTCCAGGCTGGTTGGCCTGGTGCGGTATTTCGATCTGGTTTTTGTACCGGATCGTGTTGGGCATGGTGCGCTTGAATGCCGAACGCTCCATGGCCGAAATTGACGAAGGCCAATGACATGAGCGCAGCAGACTCCAACTGCATTTTTTGCAAGATCGTGGCGGGCAAGATTCCGTCGCGCAAAGTCTACGAAGACGAGCACGTGTTCGCTTTTCATGACATCGCCCCCTGGGCGCCTGTGCATTTCCTGATCATTCCCAAACTGCACATTCCATCCATGGCTCATATCGGGTCCGAACAGGCTGGTTTGATGGGGCACATGATGACACTTGCGCCAAAGCTGGCCATGCAGGAAGGTTGCAACCCCTACCCCGAAGGCGGCTACCGCATCGTGCTCAACACGGGCACCGAAGGTGGCCAGGAGGTGCATCACCTGCACATGCACGTCATGGGCGGACCACGCCCCTGGCTCAAGGGTTGAACCACTAACTCAAACAGGGCAAACCCCATACTGGCGAGGGTGTTCACTCAAAAACGGGCGAACCCACTTAGAATCCGGGCATTGTTAGGAGAAACACATGGGTTCCTTTTCCATTTGGCACTGGCTGATCGTGCTGCTGATTGTGGTCATGGTGTTTGGCACCAAAAAACTCAAGAACATCGGTTCTGACCTGGGTGGTGCTGTCAAAGGCTTCAAGGATGGCATGAAGGACGGCGCTGCCGACGACAAGCCTGCCGAACAAGTTGGCAACGCAAGCACTGCCGAAAAAACGACCATCGACGTCGAAGCCAAGACCAAGTCCTGATCAGGTTTGACGCGCTGTGCTTGACCTTGGCTTGTCCAAAATGGCCCTCATCGGCGTGGTTGCGCTGGTGGTGATCGGGCCTGAAAAATTGCCTCGTGTGGCGCGTACTGTGGGTACGTTGCTTGGCAAAGCGCAGCGCTATGTGGCCGATGTCAAGGCCGAAGTCAACCGCTCCATGGATCTGGATGAGCTTCGCAAAATGAAGGACTCCGTGGAGACGGCTGCGCGTGATGTCGAGCAATCCGTGCAGACCACCACGGCTGATTTTGAAAAAAGCTGGGCCGAGGCCACAGCTGGCCTGAGCAGCGATGGGTTGGAGTGGAAAGACCCGGCGCCAGCTTACCAGGCCCCGCGCAAAAACTGGCGTCTCAAGCGCGGCGCCGTGCCCCAGTGGTACAAGGCGCGAAACGGGGTGCGTACGCGTGCCCAGTCTGGCGCTGCACGTGTGGCGCGTTACCGTCCGCCGGGTTTGCGCGGCTGAAGCATTGAAACATGTCTGATTCCCAAACCAAACGCGACGACCCGTCGTTGGGCCCAGAGCAGCCCTTTGTGGCGCATCTGGTTGAGCTGCGCGATCGTTTGATGCGCGCCATGATTGCCATCGGCGTTGCTGTAGCTATTTTGGCCATCTACCCTGGTCCTGGCCAGCTGTATGACATTCTTGCGCAGCCTCTGGTGGCCAATTTGCCTCAGGGAGCAACCTTGATCGCCACCTCGGTGATTTCGCCGTTTATGGTGCCCCTCAAGATCTTGCTGATGGCGGCCTTTTTGATGGCGTTGCCTGTGGTGCTTTACCAGGTCTGGGCTTTCGTGGCGCCGGGCCTGTACTCGCACGAGAAGCGGCTGGTCGTGCCGCTGGTGGTTTCCAGCACGGTGCTGTTTTTCATCGGGGTAGCGTTTTGCTACTTTTTCGTCTTCGGTCAAGTATTCAAGTTCATCCAGAGCTTTGCGCCCAAGAGCATCACGGCCGCGCCTGACATCGAGGCTTATCTGAGCTTTGTCCTGTCCATGTTCCTTGCTTTCGGGCTGGCTTTTGAGGTGCCTGTGGCCGTGGTGGTGCTGGCACGTTTGGGTATTGTCAATGTGGAGAAACTCAAGGCTTTTCGTGGCTATTTCATCGTGCTGGCCTTTGTCATTGCCGCCATCGTGACGCCGCCAGATGTGGTTTCTCAGCTCTCGCTGGCCATTCCGATGTGCTTGCTCTATGAGACGGGGATCTGGGCGGCTCGTTTTTTCATCACCTACAGCAAAGCGCCCGAAGAGAGCTTGCCCGCAGAGACATCTTCGCAAGATTAAGTGGCGACAGGGATGCCTTGCGCCACAATAGGCGCAAGAGGAACACCAGATGACCGATGCTCAAACCCTTGGGTGCGCACTCGATGAGCTGCTGCAGCCCGAACGCTTTAAGGACTATGGCCCCAATGGTCTGCAGGTGCAGGGCGATCGTCCTGTGCGCAAACTGATCTCGGGCGTGACAGCCAGTAAGGCCTTTATTGAAGCGGCCATTGCCCAAAATGCCGATGCACTGCTGGTCCATCATGGTCTGTTTTGGCGCGGACAGGACGGGCGCATTACTGGTTGGCTTCGTGAGCGTTTGCGTCTATTGCTGGCGCAGGGCGTTCACTTGTGGGCTTACCATTTGCCGCTGGACGCACATCCCGAGTTGGGCAATAACGCGCAGTTGGGTGTTCAATTGGGTTTACGCGCAGATGCCCGTTTTGGCGATCAAGATCTTGGTTTTGTTGGCGATGTGCCGACCGCATTGGTAGACCTCGAGGCCTGGCCTGCGCATGTGCAACAGATCTTGGGGAAAACGCCTGTGTGTGTTCCTGGCGATGGGCGTGTTGTTCGTCGCGTGGCCTGGTGTACTGGTGGTGCTCAGGGCTATATGGAAGCAGCTATTGCAGCCGGGGCGGACCTTTACATCACGGGTGAAATTTCCGAGCCCCAGGCACATCTGGCTCGTGAAACGGGTGTGGCATTCATGGCGTGCGGACACCATGCGACCGAGCGTTATGGTGCGCCGGCTGTGGGGCGTGTAGTGGCTGCTCAACTGGGGCTGGAGCACGAATTCATCGAGATCGA
>CAZPTM010000051.1:0-6677 GCA_964589665.1 uncultured Limnohabitans sp.
GTCAGCGGCGCAAACAGCGTCCAGCCGGCAGCAGGAGCGCCACCCGGCATGAAGAAGGATAGAACCAGCATCAAAGCAGCAGGAATCATCAACCAGAAGCTGAAGTTATTCATGCGAGCAAACGCCATATCCGAGGCGCCAACTTGCAGAGGCAACATCCAGTTGGCGAATCCAACGAAGGCCGGCATGATCGCGCCAAACACCATGATGATGCCGTGCATGGTCGTGAATTGGTTGAACAACTCAGGATTGACGATCTGCAAACCTGGCTGGAACAGCTCCGCGCGGATCAGCAGCGCCAACACACCACCGATCATCAACATCGTGAAGCTGAACAGCAAGTACAGCGTCCCGATATCTTTGTGATTGGTCGCGTAAACCCAACGACGCCAGCCGGCAGGTGCATGCCCGTGGTCATCGTGTGCGTGATCGTGATGGTCGAGAACGGCACTCATCTTGATTTCCTCTTTAAATTAATGCGGTACTGACTTATTTACGAGCGGCGAGCACTTCGGCCGGCTGCACGATCTGCCCGGTCTTGTTGGACCAGTTATTTTTGGTGTAGGTGATCACTGCTGCAATGTCAGTGTCCGACAACTGCTTCCATGCGGGCATGGCACCGTTGTTCTGGCCATTGAGCAGCACAGCAATTTGCTTGTTCTTGTCAGCATCGAGAACCACAGCTGAACCATCCAGCGGCTTGATGGGTCCAGCGCCTTTGCCGTTGGCTTGGTGGCAGGCCGCGCAGTTTGCAGCGTAAACTTTTTCGCCACGCTTGGCCAGGTCAACGAGATTCCAGACTCGGGTGGGATCATCCATTTTGGCAGCCAATTTTTTCTTCTCGGCAGCCACCCAAGCGCTGTAGTCCTGCGCAGAAAGCACTTTCACATGGATCGGCATATAAGCATGCTCTTTACCGCAAAGCTCGGCGCACTGGCCATAGAAATCGCCTGTTTTTTCCGCACGGAACCAAGTGTCACGAACAAAACCCGGGATCGCATCTTGCTTGATGCCAAAAGCAGGCACCATGAAGGAGTGAATCACATCGTTGGCGGTCGTGATGACGCGAATCTTCTGCCCTACAGGAACCACCAAGGGGTTGTCCACTTTCAGCAGGTAATTGTCGCCAGCGGGTTTGCCCGCATCCGACATGGCGCGATGTGACGAGTCCAGCGTAGAGATGTAGCTCAGGCCTTCACCCTCGCCTTTGATGTAGTCGTATCCCCACTTCCACTGATAACCCGTTACTTTGACTGTCAGATCAGCGTTGGTCGTATCCTTTTGAGCGACCAGAACCTTGGTAGCGGGCAAGGCCATCAGGATCACGATCAAAAAAGGAACAGCAGTCCACAAAATTTCCACAGTGATCGACTCACTGAAGGTGGCGGGCTTATGGCCCACTGATTTGCGGTGCTTCCAGATGGAGTAGAACATTACCGAGAACACGGCAATGAAAACCACGGTGCAGATGATCAGCATCATCCAGTGCAGCCAATGCTGCTCCTCGGCAATTTTGGTTGCAGGGGCTGCGAAATTGAGCTGATTGACTGCGGGACCACCCGGCAAGTCGTTGACAGCATGGGCCGCAGTGGCCAGCAGCGTGGCAGACAGAGCGCCCACGCGGGACAGCTGCGAAGCCAATTTACTGGAAATGATTTTCATGTTTTCTTACTTCCAAGTCTCGGTTGAACCCACACTCCGAACAGAACAATCACGCTGCGCGCAATGCCTGCCTGATCTCTCCTGCCAGAACCCGACGCATCTCGGGCCGCACAAAGCGACCCACTTCGATCGTCTGACCCCGACTCGATACCGCAATCAATCCATGACGGCCGGCCATGGGTTCGATACGAACCCACTGCCTTTCAAACTCCGTGCGTTCACGACGTCCTGCGGTCTCTCGCTCCACCACCAGACTTGCGCCCTGCAGTGAAATCCACTCGCCATCTGTTGCATGCCGCGCATACATCAAAAAAGCCACACCCACTGCCAGCAAATCCAGCCCGACAAAGCCCAACACCATGGGCGCACCGTAAGACCAGAAAAACAAGCCTATGCTCAAGGAAACCACGCACAAGAGCCCATAAACCGACGCCAGCTGAGCTGGCGTCACAGAGCAATTACGTCGCAAGCGCCAGTCGATACTGCGCCCCGACACCTGTGCAAACTGGAATCCCGAACTTGACATGCGTCAACTTTTCTGAATTTCATGCACGTTACACGTGCACAGAATGGTCGAAATTGGGCGGAATTTTACCCGAGTTGGGCAAGGTTTTGATATTTCTCAACTTGAAGATGGATCTTTGGCCGATTGGCGCAACATTTGACGCATCTCAACCAGATCAATACCCGTCTCCTGCGCCACCCGCACACGAGGCGTCGGCTTAAAGGCATGGCCGTACACCAGCTCGAAAGTCAAGCCCAATTTTCCGTCATGCCTGGGCTGCGCCAGCTGGCACAAAGCCTTCAGCCACTGCCTGTGCCAAGAGCGACCGCGCACCTTAGATCCCCGGCCTAGCGCCAGATTGCGCCCCAATTCGCGAAGCTCCTGCACAAGGCGCTCAGGCGTCTCAAAGGTCAAGGTGATGCGCTCCATGTCCATCACGGGCTCAGCAAAACCGGCCTGCACCAGCATGTCGCCCCAGTCATGCATATCGGTCAAGTCGTGCATCGGTGTGGGCCAGCCATTGGCACTGTAGAGCTCACACAGCTCGCGCAAAGTATCTGGGCCCAAACAGGAAAACATCAAAAATCCATCGACCGCCAGTGCCTTGTGCCACTGCGCCAACATCTCCTGCGGCCTGGGTTGTTGGTGCAAGGCCATGTTGGCCCACACCATTTGCACCGAACCCGCTGGGGGCACGCCGACAAATTCGCTTTCCTTGCGCCACACGGCCCACCAAGGCCGCTGAACGCTTTTTTGCAAGAGAGCCTCTTCAGCGCCGGAGCCAGGCACCAACCAGGCCTGTGCTTGCGGATAGCGCGCTTTGAGCGCCTGATGCGCCTGCCAACCACCGCGCACCGGCTGCCAGTGCGCCCAATGCTCAGGCTGCACAGTGATGATGTCCAGACGCTCCATCATGCGCCGTGCCACCTCTTCATGCAACCAAGGCGAAGCGGGCGCGACCTGTGCAGGTACGTGTGCCAGCCAACGCTGGGCGGCAACAGCATCCATGGAAGGGGGAGTCACATCGGTCATGGCCAATCCAGCGTCGGGCAAACGCGAACAGTTTGTGGGCAACCGGCTTGTAGACAAACCGACCCCGAAGTATATTGAGTCCGCATGAAATGGCCTTGGACTCCGCTGCAAAACCTCTGGCAAGCGCGTCGCTGGCCTACCCATTGCGCCATATGCAACAGCTGGGGGCTCGATGTTTTCTGCGAAAGTTGCGTAGGTGCTTTTGCCCAACCACGTCTGCGCTGCAAACACTGTGCCCTTCCCGTTCAGGCAGGCCATCGCATTTGCGCAGATTGCCAGGGTGGGCCTGCTGCACTGGACTTTTGCATTGCCAGCGTCAGCTACAACTGGCCTTGGCCGCAGGTGATGATGGATTTCAAATTCAGCGCCCAACCCGCCTGGGCCCAAAGCCTGGCTTGGCTGATGCGCCACACCCCGGGCGCAGAGCTGCTGCTCGAGTCTTGCGATGCTGTGGTGCCCATTCCTGTATCAACCGAACGTCTGGCCGAGCGCGGCTTCAACCAATCGGTCTTGTTGGCCCGCCACCTGGCGAAAGCCAAATTGCAGTTGCAATGGCTGCAACGTTTGCGCCACACCCAGGCCCAAAGCCACCTGCCCCGCAACGAGCGCTTGCATAACCTGGACCAGGCTTTTGCAATACAGCCGCATGGTTGCACTGCCATTCAAGGAAAACGCGTGGTGCTGGTTGATGATGTCATGACCACCGGCACCACCTTGCGTCAAGCGGCCCATCTTCTGCGCCATGCGGGCGCACAATCGGTCAGTGCCTTGGTGTTTGCACGTGCCTGAACGCATCGGTGCCTGAGCTGCGGATACGAAAGCCACGCCACAAGTCGGCACAATACGCGCCATGTTCAATATTGTTCTGGTCGAACCCGAAATCCCACCCAACACGGGAAACATCATCCGGCTGGCAGCCAACACGGGCTGCCATCTGCACCTGATCGAACCCCTGGGCTTTTCGATGGAAGACAAACTCATGCGCCGTGCCGGGCTGGACTACCACGAGTACGCCAGCGTACAACGCCATGCATCATGGACCGACTGGCTGGCTCTTGCACAGCAGCAGAACGCCCGAATTTTTGCCATGACCACCAAGGCCAGCACCCCCTTGCACCAAACACAATTCAAACCTGGCGACTGGTTCGTGTTCGGCCCGGAGAGCCGCGGTCTGAGCGAAGTACAACGCGAAAGCTTTCCCTCGCAGCAGCGCATCCGCTTGCCCATGCTGCCTACACAACGCAGCCTGAATCTCTCTAACGCCGTAGCGGTGACGGTATTTGAGGCCTGGCGGCAAAACGGCTTTACCGGGGCCGCCTGAACCCGTTATGGCCTGCCCACTGGCAGGCCATGTGAAATCGGTTAAGGTCAAAACTCCATTTCACACGCTTCAAAGACCATCACCAAGACATGCCCAAGGATCGACTGCCCTTCCTGCTGCAACGTTTGCAAGAACAACAAAGCCTGGCAGAGCGCCACTTGTGGCTGCATGCTGCCTGGCACTGGATCAGCGGTCGGGAGCAACAGGTCCACACCAGCTTGCAAAGGCTGGAGCGTCTGACTTTGGCCATCAACGACGATCCTCAGCTGCTGCAAGCCTGGCAACACTGGTGGCACAGCTTTATCACCAGCACGGATGCAACGGCCTTGCTGGCAGATCTGGGGCTGGCCTCTCGTCAAGCTTTTTGGAGCGAGTTGATTCGACGGCTACGTGGTCAATGGTTTCCCGCCACGCCCGACACTCGGGAGCTCGACGCCCTGTTCGACTTCCTGCGTCCCCTTCCGCACGATGCACGCTGGCTCACGCAAATCCCTGTAGACACGCAAGCACGCCTTGCCAGACTGTTGGAGCTGCCCGAAGGCCTGGAGCCTGCACCAGCGAGCCTGGAATCGCTTTTGCTGGACGCTCTGACCTATTGCATCAGCCAGATCAATGCAGCGGGCTTTGCCGCCGAAGTACGCTCGCGCATGTCTGAAGACGCACAGTCTCGCAGAGCCTTTCATGAGCTCAACCCGGTTCTGCAACAGTTGCGCACCGCCATTGACGAGCACGGCGTGGACTCTGCTGCCAGCGCCTTGGCTGCCGACAGCCTGCGTCAGCAGCTGGACGCATGCCGCAATGCGGCCTACACGGTCTACGCACATTTGCAGGAAAACGGTATTTCTGTGGGCATCGTGTTTCAGTTGCGCCAGATGCGCCGACGCATCATCCGCAGCAAACAACTGATCGATGTGCTCATGAACCCCGAGCGCTTGCCCGCCATGCTCGATCTCTTGGCACAGCTGGTGCAACAAAGCCATGAGGCACGCAGTGTGCGAAACCTGTGGCGATCCAATAGCCACATGCTGGCCGAAAAAATGGTCGAGCGCAGCGCCGAAAGCGGCGAGCACTACATCACCCGCAACCTGCGCGAATACCTGGGCATGTTTGGGGCCGCCGTGGGCGGCGGAGCTGTACTGGGCCTGGCAACCTGGAGCAAATTTGGCTTGCATGCCCTGGCCTTGTCGCCCTTCTGGCTGGGCCTGAGCACCGGTCTGAACTACGCCCTATGGTTTGTCATCATTATGGCCCTTCACTGGACCGTGGCCACCAAACAGCCCGCGGTAACAGCCCCCGCCATGGCCCACAAGCTCAAGCACATCGAGGAGCAAGGGGGTGTGCAAGGCTTTGTAGACGAGATCTCTCACCTCATTCGATCACAAGCCGCGGCCATTTGCGGCAACGTTCTGGCTGTCATACCTGTGGTCGCAGTTTTGAGCGCCATGCTGGGAACCTTTGGCACACCAGCCATGGTCGACACAGCCACAGCCGTGTACGTACTGCAAGAGCTTCACCTGCTGGGCCCCACTGCTTTGTTTGCCGCTTTCACCGGGGTGCTGCTGTTTGGCTCCAGCATGATTGCAGGCTGGGTGGAAAACGCTTTTGTGCTCAACAAACTGCACTCGGCCATTCGCTACCACCCTCGTCTGCGCAACTTGCTGGGCGCGAGGCGCGCTGAGCGCTTGGGCGACTACCTCATGACCCACGTCTCAAGCCTGGCGGCCAATATTTCGCTGGGCTTGTTGCTGGGCCTGACACCCGCTTTCATGGACTTTTTTGGCATCGGAATGCAAGTGCGTCACGTCACACTGTCCGCAGGGCAGCTGACAGCGGCGGCCTGGACATTGGGCTGGCCTGTGTTCCACTCGGCCGATTTTTGGTGGGCACTTGCGGGACTGGCGGTGGTGGGACCGCTCAACCTGGGCGTGAGTTTTTACCTCGCGTTTCGCATCGCTTTGGCGGCACAAAGCATAAGCACACGGGACCGTAGCCGCATCCGCCAGGCCCTCGGGAGCCGCGTGCGCCAACATCCGTTGTCTTTTATTTGGCCATCACGCAAGCATCACCCATCGAGCAACACATGAAGTCCACACAAGCTTTGTTGTTTGACCTGGACGGAACACTGGTAGACAGCGAGGTCATCGGTCTGGATGTGCT
>CAZPTM010000051.1:6777-8998 GCA_964589665.1 uncultured Limnohabitans sp.
CGCTTCCAAGGTGGTGGCACGCGGATGTTCGTCAGTATCCACCACGATGGCATCGCCTTTTTTCTGCGGGATGGTCACTGGGCAGATTTCGCGGGCCAAGTGCCCATCGCGAATGGCGGCCGCAGCTCGCAACTGGCTGTTGTAGGCCATCAGGTCTTGCGCTTCGCGTTCGATCTTGAAATCCACCGCCACGTTCTCGGCCGTTTCAGGCATGGAGTCCACACCGTACTGCGCCTTCATGAGTTTGTTCACAAAACGCCAGCCGATGGTGGTGTCATAGACCGCGTTGCTGCGCGAGAAGGCGCTCTCGGCCTTGGGCATCACAAAGGGTGCGCGGCTCATGCTTTCGACTCCACCGGCAATCATCAATCCAGCCTCACCGGCTTTGATGGCGCGAGCTGCAGAGCCCACCGCATCCAGCCCCGAGCCGCACAAACGGTTGAGTGTGCCGCCGGGCACTTCTTGCGGCAAACCTGCCAGCAGTGCGCTCATGCGCGCCACGTTGCGGTTGTCTTCGCCGGCTTGGTTGGCGCAGCCGTAGAGCACGTCGGTGACCGCGGCCCAATCCACTTGCGGGTTGCGCGCCATCAGGGCTGCAATCGGCACTGCGCCCAAATCGTCAGCACGTACGCCAGACAACGCACCGCCGTAGCGACCGAAAGGGGTGCGAATGGCGTCGCAAATCAAAGCTTGGTTCATGTTTGTCTCGCTATAAATCGTGGGGAAGCCCAAAACATGCATTATGTTGCATATTTTAGGTTTTTCATCATTAACCGACCAATCGGTCGGGAATTATGATCGCAACACCATGCTGATTCAACCCTCTCAAGCCGACGTTCGCCGTTTTTTTTGCGGCGTGTATGCCAAAGCCCGTACGCCGGCCACACTGGAACCTATGGAAATGCTGGTGAGCCAGTGGATCGACGAGCACCCAGAATTCCATGCAGAGCTCTCCGACGTAGACGCAGCCCTGGCACGCATGCATGAAGTCGACAGCACGCGCGAGAACCCGTTTCTGCATTTGTCCATGCACTTGTCCATCAGCGAGCAATGCAGCATCGACCAGCCGCGCGGCATTCGCCAGGCTGTTGAATTGCTGAGCCACAAACTCAATTCGCTGCACGAAGCACACCACCGCACCATGGAGTGCCTGGGGCGCATGGTGTTTGAAAGCCAGCGCTCGGGGCGCATGCCCGATGGCGGGGTGTACATCGACTGCGTACAGCGCCACGCCACACAAGACTGAAAACAAAAAGGCCCGCAACGGCGGGCCTTTTGGCTGAAGATCTGAGCGATCAGCGGAACTTGGACTGGGGAATGGTCTTGAGTTCGCCTTGCTGATCGGCAATGTATTGGGCCAGCGCCTTGAGTTCAGCATTGGAGTATTGCTTGGCAATACCGCCCATGATGCCGTTGCTACGGCCCCAGGTGGACTGGTTCTCAACCTTGTAGCTCTTCAGAGCCACATACAAGTAATCCTTGTGCTGGCCAGCAATCTTGGGGTAGCTGGGGTCCAGCGGCTGCGTGAAGTTGGCGCCGTGGCAAGACACGCAAGCGCCTTTTTGCAGCAAGGCAGTGACCTTCTCGTTGGCCGCTGTGGGTGCAGCCGTCACGGCCTCGGTCTTGCCGTGTTGCTCGTAATAGGCGGCCACATCAGCAATGTCCTGCTCGCTCAGGGTATCAGCAATGCCACGCATGGTCTGGTGCTTGCGCTCGCCTTTTTTGTAGGCGGTCAGGGCAGCAGCAATGTACTTGGCATTCTGACCCGAAATTTTGGGGACGCGGTACACCTCAGGAAAACTGGTCTGGTAGCCTGGAATGCCGTGACAGCCGATGCACATGGCAATCTTTGTTTCAGCAGCCTTGGCGTCGCCCTTGACTTCCTGGGCTTGGGCGGAAACAGCCATCACGGAGGTGACAGCCAGCGACAACAGCGAGGTCAGCAACTTGTTCATGTCTCGGACAATCCTGAGTGTTTGATAAAAATCAACTGCGGATTATATAGACCCGGGCCTCATAATCCTGACAGACTGTTCCCCCCTGTATTGAAAAGTCAACACCATGAAGTTTGAAGGCTCACAAAACTACGTTGCCACCCAAGACCTGATGCTGGCCGTCAACGCCGCCATCACCCTCAAGCGCCCCTTGCTGGTCAAGGGCGAGCCCGGCACCGGCAAAACCATGCTGGCCGAGCAGGTGGCCCAAAGCCTGGGCATGCCGC
>CAZPTM010000052.1:0-2293 GCA_964589665.1 uncultured Limnohabitans sp.
CGCTCACCAACCTGGACGCGCGCCCCGCTCCCGCTGGCGAGATGACTGTGGTGCTGGGCCCCGGCTGGCCTGGCGTGCTGCTGCACGAGGCGGTGGGCCACGGTCTGGAGGGCGACTTCAACCGCAAGGGATCGAGCGCCTTCAGCGGCCGCATTGGCCAGCGCGTAGCTGCCAAGGGCGTGACGGTGCTGGACGACGGCACCATCGCCGACCGCCGCGGCTCGCTCAATGTGGACGATGAAGGCCATGCGAGCCAGAAGAACGTGTTGATCGAGGATGGCATTCTGCGCGGCTACATTCAGGACGCGATGAACGCGCGCCTGATGGGCGTCAAGCCCACAGGCAACGGCCGCCGCGAAAGCTACGCCCATGTGCCCATGCCGCGCATGACCAACACCTACATGCTTGGCGGCGACAAGGACCCGCAGGAGATCGTGGCCAGCATCAAGAAGGGGCTGTACGCGACCAACTTCGGCGGCGGGCAGGTGGACATCACCAGCGGCAAGTTCGTGTTTTCGGCCAGCGAAGCCTATTGGGTGGAAAACGGCAAGATCCTGTACCCGGTCAAAGGGGCGACCATCATTGGCAGTGGTCCCGAATCACTCAAAAAGGTCAGCATGATCGGCAATGACTTGCGCTTGGACTCGGGCGTAGGCACGTGTGGCAAAGAAGGACAGAGCGTGCCGGTAGGGGTGGGGCAGCCGACCTTGCGCATTGACGGCCTGACGGTGGGCGGCACAGCCTGACAGGCTCCGTCAGAAACTTGTGATACATTGAACTTCATGAATTCGCGCTTTGCTTTTTACTTTTTTTATTTTTGGTTCTCAGTCCCCGGCGGACGAGAGGCAAGCGCGTAAGCACCTGAACACCTCGAACCCAACCGCCGGAGCCCCCAAGCCCGGCGGTTTTTTTTGACCTGCACTTTTTACTTTCAAACACAAGGAGTCCTCGATGAACGCCAAAACCACGCTTGATGCCTGGCAACAGCAACCCGCAGATCGCACTGGCCAGACTGACGACGAACGCATCAAGGACATCACTGTGTTGCCCCCACCCGAGCACCTCATGCGCTTTTTTCCGATCGCCGGCACGGCAGTGGAAAAGCTCATCACCCATACCCGCAAGACCATTGCTCAGATCGTGCACGGCAAGGAAGACCGTCTGCTGGTCATCATTGGTCCCTGCTCCATCCACGACCCGGCCGCTGCGCTGGAATATGCCCGTCGCCTCAAGCCCCTGCGCGAAAAATACGCGGACACCCTCGAGGTGGTCATGCGTGTGTACTTCGAAAAGCCCCGCACCACCGTCGGCTGGAAGGGGCTGATCAACGACCCCTACCTGGACGAGAGCTACCGCATCGACGAAGGCCTGCGCATTGCCCGCCAGCTGCTCATCGAGATCAACCGTGCCGGCCTGCCGGCGGCCAGCGAATTTTTGGACGTGATCTCGCCGCAGTACATCGGTGACCTGATCAGCTGGGGGGCCATTGGCGCGCGTACCACCGAAAGCCAGGTGCACCGCGAACTGGCTTCGGGCTTGTCCGCACCCATCGGCTTCAAGAACGGCACCGATGGCAACATCAAGATCGCGACCGACGCCATCCAGGCGGCAGCCCGTGGCCACCACTTCCTGTCGGTGCACAAGAACGGCCAGGTCGCCATCGTGCAGACGCAAGGCAACAAGGATTGCCATGTCATCTTGCGTGGCGGCAAAACGCCCAACTACGACGCCGACAGCGTGGCCGCAGCCTGCAAGGAGCTCGAAGCGTCCAAACTGCCTGCTACGTTGATGGTGGACTTCAGCCACGCCAACAGCTCCAAGCAGCACAAGAGGCAAGTCGACGTGGCCAAGGACATTGCGGCTCAGATTGCCGGCGGTTCGCGTCAGGTGTTTGGCGTGATGGTTGAGAGCCACATTCACGAGGGCGCGCAGAAATTCACACCCGGCAAGGATGATGTTAACGCGCTCGAATACGGCAAGAGCATCACTGACGCGTGCATCGGCTGGGACGACAGCGAAGAAGTGCTTCAAATTCTGTCGGATGCGGTCAAGGCGCGACGCCATGGATGATCTGTTGGCTTGCTGAGACTCCACATGCAGCACAAGCCCGCTTCATGCGGGCTTTTTTGCGTCCTCACTGGCAGGTGTCGGGCAGGGTGGATGTCTCCAAACGGACAGTGACATGGTGTAAACCATAACCCCATATATATTTCATGGGTGCATGATGTACATGCTGTAAACCTTTGATCGTTAACCCCACAGGAGACAAGCATGGAAAATCCATCGAAGACCG
>CAZPTM010000052.1:2393-8990 GCA_964589665.1 uncultured Limnohabitans sp.
GGCCCCATCACTGGTTGCGATGCCAACCAGAACCTGGCCTGGATTCACCGTGAAGGCCATGCCTTCTACGACGAACTGATGCAAAAAATTGGTTTGAACGTGATGGGCTTTTTTGCCATGCCCATGCCTACGCAGCCGCTGGGCTGGTTCAAGAAGCCGATCCAGAGTGCCAAGGAACTCAAAGGCTTGAAGTACCGCACCGTCGGCCTGGCTGCCGACCTGATGCAGGAGATGGGCACCAAGGTCACGCAGTTGCCTGGTGGCGAAATCGTGCCCGCCATGGAGCGTGGTGTGATCGAAGCCTTCGAGTTCAACAACCCCACCTCGGACCGTCGCTTTGGCGCACAGGACGTGGCCAAGAACTACATGATGGGCAGTTACCACCAGGCCATGGAATTCTTCGAAATCGTGTTCAACAAGAAGAAATTCCAGTCTTTGCCTAAAGACTTGCAGGCCATTTTGCGTTATGGCACCGAGGCTGCCTCTACCGCCAACTACGCCTTGGCCATGGACAACTATTCCAAGGACTTGCTGGAGCTGCGTGACAAAGACAAGGTCAAGATCATCCGCACGCCCAAGGACATCTTTGATGCCCAAATTGCGGCATGGGACAAAGTGGTCAAGCGCTTGACCGACGAGGACCCCTTCTTCAAGAAAGTGTGGGAATCCCAGAAGGCTTGGGGTAAGCGCGTGGGCTACTACCACTTCTTCAACAACGCAGACTACCAGACGGCCTACGAGCACATTCACGGCAAGCTCGGTTTCTGATCTAAGCTTTGTGTGTATCGGGCAGGGGAGACATCCCCTGCCATTTTTTCGGAGTGACTTGCATGTCTCTTCAGTCTCTACTTCACGGCATTGATCAGCTGTCAAAGTCGATTGGCCATGCGTTTGCCTGGTGTATCGTCATTTTGACCTTGGGCACATCCTACGAGGTGTTTGTCCGCTACGTGCTTGACGACCCGACCAGCTGGGCGTTCGACATGAGCAATATTCTTTATGGTGCCTTGTTTCTGATGTCTGGTGCCTATGCACTCTCTCGTGGCGCGCACGTCCGCGGTGATGTGTTCTATCGTTTGCTGGCGCCGCGCAAGCAGGCGATGATTGAGCTGGTGCTCTACATCATTTTCTTTTACCCTGGTGTGATGGCGTTGGCGTACTCGGGTTGGTTCTATGCTGCTGATGCAGTGCGAATCAATGAGGTCAGTGTCAACAGTCCGATTGGTGTGCCGATCTGGCAGCTCAAAATGGTGATTCCCGCTGCTGGCATTTTGCTGTGCGTTCAAGGGTTCGCCGAGGTTTTGCGTTGCCTGATTTGTTTGCGCACAGGCGAGTGGCCGCACCGTCTGCATGATGTGGAAGAAATGGAAACTACGATCTTGCAGCAAGCGCAAGCCGAACAAGAAAAACCGGGCGCCGCACATGCGGGCGCCCAACATTAAACGACGGGGAGCGCGCAATGACAGATCCGCAAGTTGCCATCCTGATGCTGGGGGCATTCATTTTCATTATTTTGCTGGGCTTTCCCATTGCCTTTACCTTGATGGCCATGGGTGTGGGCTTTGGCTACTACGCTTACTTTCAGGTAGGCCAGGACTTTTTTGACAACCGGGTGTTTTACCTGCTGACGCAAAATACCTTCAGCGTCATGAACAACGATGTGCTGGTGTCCATACCCCTATTTCTGTTCATGGGCTATGTGGTGGAAAGGGCCAACATTCTTGACCGCTTGTTCAAGAGCCTTCAGCTGGCCATGCGTGCAGTGCCAGGAGCCATGGCCGTGGCGGCCCTGATCACTTGTGCTTTGTTTGCGACGGCCACAGGCATTGTTGGCGCTGTGGTGACCCTGATGGGCTTGCTGGCATTTCCGGCCATGCTCAAGGCCGGGTATGACCAGCGTTTGTCTGCGGGCGTGATCGCTGCAGGTGGAACGTTGGGCATTTTGATTCCGCCTTCCATCATGTTGATTGTGTATGGCGCAACCTCTGCCATTTCTGTGGTCAAGTTATATGCGGCAGCCCTAATTCCGGGGATGCTGCTTGCGGCCCTGTACATGGTTTATGTGGTGACCCGTGTGGTGCTCAACCCCTCTTTGGCTCCCAAGCTGCCCAAGGAAGAGATTGAAGGAGTCAGCTGGACAGAGGTCTTTATCCTGCTGTTCAAAGCCTTTGTGCCATTGGCTGCACTCATTTTGTCTGTGCTTGGTGCGATCTTGTTCGGGCTTGCAACGCCCAGCGAAGCTGCCGCGATCGGTGCTTTGGGGGGTACGATTTTGGCGGCCGCTTATCGTGCCTTGACTTGGGATCGACTGAAAGAAGCTGTTTTCCTGACGGCGCGAACCACTGCGATGGTGTGCTGGTTGTTTGTGGGCTCCTGGACTTTCTCCTCGGTCTTCTCTTATCTGGGCGGCGAGGGTTTGATCAAGGACTTCGTTTTGGGCATGAACCTCAATACGATCACTTTCTTGCTGCTGTCGCAATTGATCATTTTCTTGCTGGGCTGGCCACTGGAGTGGAGTGAGATCATCATCATTTTTGTGCCCATCTTCCTGCCTTTGTTGCCGCACTTCAATGTGGATCCGATGTTCTTCGGTATCCTTATCGCCTTGAACCTGCAAACATCGTTCTTGACGCCGCCGATGGCCATGTCAGCCTATTACCTCAAGGGGGTCGCGCCCAAGAACGTGGAGCTTGTAACTATCTTCAAGGGATGCCTGCCATTCCTGGCGATGGTGTTTTTGGCGATGGCGCTCGTGTACATCTTCCCTCAGATCGTGTACTGGTTGCCGGACCTCTTCTACGGTAATTGACGAAAGCAGTACACACATGCAGGGATTGAATTGGCTCAGTGCCACCCAGGCTGCCCAAGGTATTCGGGACGGCGTATTCAGCTCGGTCGATCTGGTCAAAGCCTGTCTGGACCAGATCGATGCGCAGGAGCCTCAGGTGCAGGCCTGGGCCTATCTGGATCGCGACTATGCATTGGCGCAAGCCAAAAAAGCTGATGAGTGGCGAGCACAAGGGCAAGCGTTGGGCGCACTGCATGGTGTGCCTGTAGGCATCAAGGACATCATTGATACCCGAGACATGCCTACCGAAGACGGCACCCCCTTGCACGCCGGGCGCCGTCCTTGGTATGACGCCAAGGTGGTCGACTTGCTGCGCGCAGCTGGTGCGGTGATTCTGGGCAAAACCGTGACCACAGAAATGGCCACCTACCACCCGGGGAAAACCTGTAACCCACACAATCCGGCGCACACGCCCGGAGGCTCTTCGAGTGGTTCGGCAGCTGCTGTGGCTGCTGGTATGGTGCCTTTGGCTGTGGGTACGCAGACCAATGGTTCGATGATCCGTCCTGCGTCTTTTTGTGGTGTGCACGGTTTCAAGCCAACGCGTGGCACTGTTTCCTGCCGCGGCATTCTTGTGCAGTCCGAGTTACTGGACCAGCCAGGCTTTTTTGCGCGTGATGTCCAGGACTTGGCCTTGATGGCCGAAGTGCTCGCTGTTTACGATCCGGATCAGGAAAACATGCGACCTCATGCACCGGTCCCGTTTGTCCGCATCGCAGGCGAAGAGCCTCCCATGCCACCCAAACTGGCGCTGGTCAAAACACCCTGGTGGGACGATGTTGACGCAGAAGTCCAGGAAGGCTTTGCTGAACTGGCTCAGGTGTTGGGTAACGAGCAAATGCAAGAGTTTCCGCTGCCGCAATCGGCGGTGCAGGCGCTGACTTGGCATCAGACTTTGATGGAAGCTGGCATTGCCAGCCACTTTGCTGATGAGTATGACCGTGGGCGTGAGCAGATGTCTGACAGCCTGCGTCAGCAAATCGAGCGTGGGCGCGACGTGCGTGCTGTGGACTATCTGGCCGCTGCTGCCAGAATCCCTCAGATCACCGAGGCGCTGGATGATGTTTTCGATCAATACGATGCCATCATCACGCCGGCCTCGGCCAGCTCTGCACCGTTGGGTCTGTCGTCGACCGGTAGCCCTTTGTTTTGTACGTTATGGACGTATTGCGGCATGCCCGCCATCAGTGTGCCCTTGTTGTCCACCAGCAATGGCATGCCGGTAGGGGTGCAGCTGGTCGGTCGGGTGGGTGACGATGCGCGCTTGCTGAGAACGGCCAATTGGTTGATGTCGGTGGTTCAGGGAACCTGAAGACGGAAAGAGAGGACGACATGTCTGGATTCAAAACGCTGGTGAGTTTGGTGGGCTTGGTTTTGCTGGTGGCCTTCTTGTTGCCCCCCATGATCAAGCTCAAGGAATTTTCGCTGTCACTGGTGATTCTGGTGGGTGTGGCCATGGCAGCGTATGAGTTCTACGAAACCATGACCAACAAGGACGCGTGAGTGCGGGCTAATGCATGAAACCAAAAATCCTGGTCTCACGGCAGGTTTTTCCTGAAGTGATTGCCCGTTTGCAAGCCGACTTCGATGTGGACTACAACGACGTCGATGCGCCCTTGTCGCCTGCCGAGCTGGCTTCACGGTTGGCTGACAAGGTCGGCGCGATCACCATGTTGTCGGATCGTATTGATGCAGCAGTACTGTCTCAGGCGCCAGGGCTCAAAGTAGTCTGCAATGTAGCGGTGGGCTACAACAATTTTGATGTGCCCGCTATCACCGCTGCCGGCGTCATGGCGACAAATACCCCGGGTGTTCTCAATGACACTACAGCAGACACCGCCTGGAGTTTGATCTTGTCGAGTGGTCGCCGAGTCGTGGGTGCAGACCGCTGGGTGCGCGAAGGCCAATGGCAGGGCTGGAAGTTTCAGGATGCCTGGCTGGGGCAGGACATTCACCATGCCACACTGGGCATTTTGGGTATGGGGCGCATTGGCCAGGCTGTGGCGCGCAGAGCACTGGGCTTTGACATGCAGGTTATCTATCACAACCGCAGCCGTCTGGATGCAGAACAGGAAAAGGCGTGCAATGCGCAATGGGTCAGCAAGGAAGATCTGCTTCAGCAGTCAGACTTCCTGGTGGCACTCGTACCCTATTCAGCGCAGACCCACCATGCCATTGGTGCGGACGAGCTTGCGCAAATGAAGCCAAGTGCACACCTGATCAACATTGCACGCGGTGGCGTGGTGGACGACCAGGCTTTGATCGAGGCTTTGAGGGCCAAGCGCATTGCTGGTGCCGGGTTGGATGTGTTCGAAAACGAGCCTGCACTCAACCCTGGTTTTTTAGGGCTGGACAACGTGACCTTGACGCCCCACATTGGCTCGTCCACACGCCAGACGCGTTTGGCCATGGCCATGCTGGCGGCGGACAACCTGGTGGCAGCGCTGTCGGGTCAGTGCCCGCCCAGCCTGATCAATCCGGAGGCGTTCAAGCCTTAGTGGTCAGCGCTTGCAGCAGCTTGGCGTGGATGCCGCCAAAGCCGCCATTGCTCATGCACAGCAAATGATCGCCTGGTCGTGCCTGAGACAAAACCTGTGCAATGACCTCGTCAATGTTTGCTCCTACTTTTGCCCGCTCGCCCATGGGGGCCAGCGCAGCCTCTGCATCCCAACCCAGCCCACCAGAGTGACAAAACGCCAAGTCAGCTTCTTCCAGGCTCCAGGGTAACTGGCTCTTCATGGTGCCCAGTTTCATGGTGTTGCTGCGGGGCTCGAAAATCGCCAGGATGCGGGCATGCCCCACCTGCCGGCGCAGGCCGTTGACAGTGGTGCGAATCGCTGTGGGGTGGTGTGCAAAGTCGTCGTAGACGGTGATGTTGTTGACCGTGCCAAGCACTTCCATGCGGCGTTTGACGTTCTCGAAACTGGACAAGGCCTGGGCAGCAATATGAGGTGATACGCCCACATGCTCTGCTGCAGCGATGGTGGCCAGCGCATTGAGCTGGTTATGTACGCCGCCAATGGTCCACTGCACGTCAGCGACAGGTTGGCCAGCCTGCAGAACCTTGAAGTTGGAGGGCTCGCCTTCGGCCACATAGTCGCTCACAGCTGCGCCAAAGGTGCGCACCTGGCTCCAGCAGCCCTGTGCCAGCACGCGCGTCAGGCTTTCTTCCAGGCCGTTGACGACTACGCGGCCGGAGCCGGGTACAGTTCGTACGAGGTGGTGAAACTGACGTTCGATGGCGGCCAGATCGTCAAAGATGTCAGCGTGGTCAAACTCCAGGTTGTTGAGGATGGCCGTGCGCGGGCGGTAGTGCACAAACTTGCTGCGCTTGTCGAAGAAGGCGGTGTCGTATTCGTCGGCCTCGATCACGAAATAGCGGCCACCGCCCAAGCGGGCCGAGATGCCAAAGTTCAGGGGTACGCCGCCAACCAGGAAGCCCGGTTGCAGCCCGGCCTGCTCCAGCACCCAGGTGAGCATGGAGGTCGTGGTGGTCTTGCCGTGCGTGCCGGCTACAGCCAGCACGTGTTTGCCTTGCAGCACATGTTCGGCCAGCCATTGCGGGCCGCTGGTGTAGGGGGCTCCTGCCTCCAGAATCGCTTCCATGAGCGGAAACTTGGGTGAACCATCGGGCAAGCGAACGCGGCTGACCACATTGCCGATCACATACATGTCTGGTTTCAAGGTCATTTGATCGGCGCCAAAGCCTTCGATCAGCTCAATGCCCAAAGCGCGCAGTTGGTCGCTCA
>CAZPTM010000053.1:0-8959 GCA_964589665.1 uncultured Limnohabitans sp.
CCCAGATGTGGACGTCGTCTTCCTTCATGGCCGCCACCAGCATGGTGCCGGTCACCGCGCGGCCCAGCGGGGTGGTGTTGAAGTAGGTGATGCCGCCGGTGGAGATGTGGAAGGCGCCGCACTGGATGGCTGCAATGCCTTCGTGGGCCAGCTGCGTGCGGCAGTCGACCAAACGGGCTTTTTCGGCGCCGTAGGCCATGGCCTTGCGCGGAATTTCTTCGTAATCGGATTCGTCGGGCTGGCCCAGGTTGGCGGTGTAGGCGTAGGGCATGGCGCCCTTTTTCTTCATCCACAGCAGGGCGGCAGAGGTGTCCAGACCGCCCGAGAAGGCGATGCCGACTTTTTGCCCTTTGGGCAGGTTTTGCAAAATGGTGCTCATGGCGTGCTCAACCGTAGTGGCAGATGTAGTGGAAGGCTTCGCCTACGCGAATGTCGAATTTGGAGTTGCCCGGCACGCTGAACTGCTCTCCCGCCTTGCACGATTTCCATTCGTCGGTGCCGTCAAGTTTGTATTCGCAGCTGCCGCCTACGCATTCCATGATTTCGGGAGCGCCTGTGCCAAAAGTGAGGGTGGCTGGCAAAACCACGCCTACCGAAAGTTGGGTGCCATCGGCCTTGGTCAGGCTGTGGCTGACGCATTTGCCGTCAAAGTAAACATTGGCTTTGGTGGTGACGGCTACGCCGTCGATTTTTTCGGTGCTCATCAAAGAATTCCTGTGGACTGTGCTCGAGCCCATGAAAAAGGCCCAAGCCATGCAAGGGCCTGGGCCTTTTGCCGGGGAAACCCCCGATTTTAGGATACTTGTGCCCGTTGACGGGTTATGCATCAGTGATGATGGCGATGGCCGCTGCCAAACGTCCATCCCAAGTTGATGCCAAAAGCCGGGTACCAAGGACGGTACGCCGGTGCGTACACCACCGGGGCAGGTGTAAAAACAACCGGCGATGCAGGCACGACCACAGTGTTTTGAGACACAGGTGTGGTGGTCACAACTGGGGCAGCCGGCGTGGGTGCGGCTGGTGTCCCTATAGGAGTGACCTGCAAAGGAATCGTTGGGCCGGGGTCTTGCGGCAACTGCACGGTGTATTGCTTGCCAGCGTATTCGTAGGTCACGTTGTAGCCCACCAGGCGGTTTTCATAAACCGTTTGGGTCGTGCAAGTTTGTTGGTTCTGAATCTGGGCGGGTGGAGCGCCCTCAACCTGGTCGCCAAGCATGGCGCCGCCAATCACACCCACCATGGTGGCCAGGGCGCGGCCGGTGCCGTCACCTATGGCGTTGCCCACAGCGCCACCGGCAATGGCGCCCATGGCTGCACCTGCGCCCGACTTTGGGGTCTGAACAGCCACCTGGGTCTGGTTGCAGACCTGACGGGGCACAGCCACTTGTTGATACACGGCAGTGCGGGAGATGACGCGTCCCATTTCCTGGGCCTGGGTGGCGCCTGCGGCGGCCAGCAAAGCAGTGGTTAAAAGGATTTTGTTCACGGGTGACGCCTTTCTTGTGTTCATGCCTTCATTGTGGAAGGCTCAGATAAAGCGGACCGGGAGGATTCGTAAAGTTTCGTAACCAACTGTCACAGTCCCAAGGGTTTCAGGCCGGCCATTGATCTGGCGCAAACCCCACGGTGGTTTTGCCTGAGGGCCATGCAATGACAGGACGCTTGATCACGCTGGACTGGGTCAGCATCAGGGCTTTGGCCGTAGCGGCGTTGGTTACGCCAGCCTGGATTTGTTCATCGAGCTTGCGCCAGGTTGTGCCTTTGCGGTTGAGCACCACATCCCAACCGCAGGCTTTGAGCCATTGGTCCAGCTCAGACTCGGGGACGCCGTGTTTTTTGAAATCATGAAAGGTGTAGTCCAGGCCGTGCTCGGTCAGCCAGGCGCGGGCTTTTTTGACGCTGTCGCAGTTGGGAATGCCGTAAACGGTGAGGGTGGTTTTTTGCATGGGTGGTTGGTCAGGAGGCAAGCTGGGCGACAATCACGCCCCATGAGAACTCTACAGGAATGGCTGGACTGGTGCGAACGCCTGCACCCCGTAGCCATCGACATGGGCCTGGACCGTGTGCAGGCCGTGGCCCAGCGCATGGGCTTGCAGTTTGGGCAGCCAGCGGTCATCACCGTGGCGGGAACCAACGGCAAGGGCTCCACCTGCGCCATGCTGGAAGCGATTTTGCAACAGGCAGGTTACCGCACGGGCGTGTACACCTCGCCCCATCTGGTGCACTTTGAAGAGCGGTGCCGGGTGCAAGGGCAGTCGGTCCAGGCGCAAGAGCTGGCGCAGGCCTTTGAGTTGGTCGAGCAGTACCGTGGCGAGACCAGTCTGACGTATTTTGAGTTCAGTACGCTGGCCATCCTGCATCTGCTGTCACGGGCAGGTCTGGATGTGGTCATCCTGGAGGTCGGTCTGGGTGGGCGACTCGACGCGGTCAATATCGTGGACGCAGACTGTGCCGTCATCACCAGCATTGACATCGACCATGCAGCTATTTTGGGCCATGACCGCGAAACCATTGGGCGGGAGAAGGCCGGCATCATGCGTGCGGGCAAGCCCGTGGTGGTGAGCGACCCCGTGCCCCCGCAAAGTGTGCTGGACCATGCGCAGCAATTGGGTGCAGACCTATGGCGATTTGGGCAGGACTTCAATTTTTCGGGCGACAAGCAGCAGTGGAACTGGGCTGGCCGCGGCCGCCGGTACAGCGGCCTGGCTTATCCGGCATTGCGCGGCGCCAACCAGCTGGTCAACGCCTCGGGTGTCCTTGCTGCGCTTGATGCCCTGCGGGCCCGCGTACCGGTGACGGCGCAGGCCGTACGCAATGGATTGGCCATGGTCGAATTGACCGGGCGTTTTCAAATTGTGCCGGGTGAGCCCGTGCTGGTGCTCGATGTGGCGCACAACCCGCATTCGGTGGCGGCGCTGGCCGAAAACCTGGACGCCATGGGTTTCTATCCCAACACCCGTGCGGTGTTTGGGGCTATGGCCGACAAGGATCTGACCCCCATGCTGGCCAGAGTGGCACCAATGATTGACCATTGGTACTTCACCGATTTGCCCTTGCCCAGAGCCGCCACAGCGCAAGCGCTGGAGCAATCCTGGCAAGCGCAAAACAAGCGCACAGACACCACGGCTCAGTGCTTTGCTGACCCTGCTGCGGCTCTGGCGCAGGCGGTGGCCGAGGCAGGGGCCGCTGATAGAATTGTCGTGTTCGGCTCCTTCTATACCGTGGGTGGGGTTTTGCACAACGGTTTGCCCCGTTTGCAGGCCAAACACCTGGGCTCCTGATCAGCACGCCATGGCCTTTTTTAAGTTCCGTTTATCCCGCTCGGACCGCTCTGCGGCGGTTGCCGATAGCGACAACTCTGCCGAGAACGTCGAGGCCGTGCGCCGCCGCGCACGCTACCGCCTGATTGGCTCTGTGGTATTGGTCACTATAGCGGTGGTCGGTTTTCCTCTGCTTTTTGATACTCAACCGCGCCCGGTATCGATGGATACGCCCATTGTGATTCCGCCTCGCCAAGTGGCCCAGGGTGAGTCCGTGGTGGCGCCGCCGCAGTTGCCGGCCTTGTCCACACAAGCCGGGCTCGACGCCAAGGAGGAAGTTGTCAAAGACGAGGCAGTCAAGACAATTGCAGCGCCTCAAGCTGCAGCAGAGGTGGTCAAACAGGATGCGCCCGTTGTTGCTCCTAAGGAGCAGCCAAAGCCTGTAGAGAAAAAGGCGGACAAGCCCGCCGAGAAAAAGCCAGAGCCCAAAGCTACGAGCATGAGTTCGGCTGAGCGTGCACGGGCACTGCTTGAAGGCAAGACTCCCGATGCAGATACCTCAAAGTATTTGATCCAGGTGGGGGCCTTTACCGATACAGCCAAGGTCAAGGAGGTACGCTACAAATTGGAGCGTGCGGGTCTTAAGACTTACACCCAGATCACCGATACCAAAGACGGTAAAAAACTTGTTCGCGTTCGACTTGGTCCCTTCAAGGGCAAAGAAGAAGTCGACAAAGTTGCAGAGCGCATTCGCAAGCTGGGCCTGAAGGCGGCCGTTCTGAAACTCTGATGAGCAGCATCCCCACCACGGACTGGGTGCTGCTAGGTATTCTGGCGCTGTCATTGCTGCTGGGTATTTGGCGTGGTCTTGTGCATGAATTTTTTGCATTGGCGGCCTGGGCGGTTGCATTTTTTGTGGCGCAGTGGTTTGCGCCATGGGTCAGTGGCTGGCTGCCCTTGAGCGAGATGGCGCCTGCATTGCAGTACGCCGTGGCTTATGTGGTGGTTTTCATCGCCACGGTGTTTGCTGTGGGATTTGTCAGTTGGCTGGTACGTAAGCTGCTGCACTCTGTCGGTCTGGCACCAGCAGACCGTGCTTTGGGTGGGTTATTTGGCCTGGTGCGTGGTGTGGTGGTCCTGCTGGCCCTGACTGTAGTCGTGCAGATGGTAGGCATGCATCAACAGGCCTGGTGGCGGCAGTCTTATGGCGCTACGGCTCTGGAATTCGTGTTGGCGGGCCTAAAACCGGTGTTGCCTGAGAAATTTGCAAGTTATTTGCCGTGAGTTTTGCGGCGCTTTAATACAGAACGGATAGGGCTATGTGCGGAATCGTCGGGGTGGTCAGTGCGACACCCGTGAACCAGTTGATTTATGACGCGCTCTTGCTGCTGCAGCACCGTGGGCAAGATGCCGCGGGCATCGCTACGTTGCAGGACCGCAAGTTTTTCATGCACAAAGCCAAGGGTATGGTGCGTGACGTGTTTCGTACCCGCAACATGCGTGCTCTGCCGGGTAACAGCGGCCTGGGGCAGGTGCGCTACCCCACGGCAGGCAATGCTTTCAGTGAAGAAGAGGCGCAGCCGTTTTATGTGAATGCGCCCTTTGGCATCGTCATGGTTCACAACGGTAACCTGACCAATGCCCAGGCGCTCAAGGCCGATTTGTTCTCGGTCGATCATCGCCATATCAACACCGAAAGCGATTCGGAAGTGCTGCTCAATGTGTTGGCGCACGAGCTGGAAAAAACCACGCGCGGCTTGCCGCTCAAGCCCGCCGATGTGTTTGCGGCTGTACGCGGGGTTAACAAGCGCATCAAAGGCTCCTATGCGGTGATTGCCTTGATTGCAGGACATGGCATGTTGGCTTTCCGTGATCCGCACGGCATTCGTCCACTGTGCATGGGTCGTAGCGCCGATGGCACCGTGATGGTGGCCAGTGAATCGGTGGCCCTCGAAGGCACTCTGCATCAGTTTGAGCGCGATGTGGCGCCAGGTGAAGCTGTGTTCGTAGATCTGCAAGGCCAGGTGCACAGCGAAATGTGTGCCGAGGGTGCCCAACTCAATCCTTGCATTTTCGAATTCGTTTATCTGGCCCGACCCGACTCGACCATGGATGGCATGTCGGTGTACCAGGCTCGACTTAATTTGGGCGAAACCCTGGCCAAACGCGTGATTTCCACCGTCCCGCCCAGCGACATTGATGCGGTCATCCCGATTCCCGAGTCGAGCCGTCCAAGCGCCACGCAACTGGCACATCTTTTGGGCATTCCCTACCGCGAAGGCTTCGTGAAAAACCGGTATGTTGGCCGCACCTTCATCATGCCGGGTCAGGGTGTTCGCAAGAAGTCGGTGCGTCAGAAGCTCAACGTGATCACCAGCGAGTTCAAGGGTCGTAATGTGCTGCTGGTCGATGACTCGATTGTTCGCGGCACTACCAGCAAGGAAATCGTGCAGATGGCCCGCGATGCTGGCGCCAACAAGGTCTACATGGCCAGTGCGGCGCCGCCAGTGCGCTACCCGAACGTGTACGGCATTGACATGCCCACCAAGGACGAGTTGGTCGCGCATGGGCGGTCTGTGGAAGAAATTCGCCAGATCATTGGCTGTGACGCCCTGATTTACCAGGATGTCGAAGCGATGAAGCAAGCTGTGGCCAAAGCCCGCATTGCTGGCACAAGATCGCTCAATGGGTTTGATGCTTCGTGCTTTGATGGCGTGTATTGCACGGGCGACGTTTCAGCGGACGATGTTGCACGCATCAACGGCAACCGCCTGCAAGTGGAAGAAGGCGATGCGGACCATTCGCGCTTGTCCTTGCCCAATGCTTCGGAGTGAACGCGTATGAGTTCTGATGCCTCCAAACCGGGTCTGCAGCGCGACACGCTGGCAGTGCGTGCCGCCGTGCCGCGCAGCGCGTACGGTGAAAATTCCGAGGCCCTGTATCTGACCAGCGGTTATGTGCAGCCCAGCGCCGAGGCGTCGGCTGCGCGCTTTGCCGGTGAAGAAGACGGCTACACCTATGGCCGTTCGGGCAACCCCACTGTCAGCAGCATGGAGCTGCGGTTGGCAGCGCTCGAGGGTGCCGAGGCTGCGCTGGCCACCAGCAGCGGCATGTCGGCCATCTTGCTGATGCTGCTGAGTCTGCTCAAAGCGGGCGACCATGTGGTGTATTCGCAGTCCATGTTTGGTTCCACCATCAAACTGATCGGCTCGGAGTTCGCCCGCTTTGGTGTGACTTCCACGGCGGTGCCTCAAACCGACCTGGACGCCTGGCGCGCGGCCATCACGCCCAACACCAAACTGCTGTTTGCCGAAACGCCCACCAACCCCTTGACCGAGGTGTGCGACATCGCCGCGTTGGCCGAAATGGCGCATGCGGCTGGAGCTCTGCTGGCCGTTGACAACTGTTTTGCCACGCCTGCGCTGCAACGCCCCATCGAATGGGGGGCCGACATCGTCATGCACTCGGGCACCAAATACCTGGACGGGCAGGGCCGCGTCATGGCGGGTGCCTTGTGCGCGACGGAGCAACTTGTCAAAGAAAAGCTTTTGCCGGTGATCAAAAACGCAGGCATGGTGCTCTCGCCCTTCAACGCCTGGGTGGTGCTCAAGGGCATGGAAACGTTGGAGATCCGCATGCGAGCTCAAAGCGAAAGCGCGCATGCCCTGGCGCAGGCACTCGAAGACCACCCTGCCGTGGCGCGGGTGTTCTACCCCGGCTTGCCCAGTCACCCGCAACATGCCCTGGCCATGAGCCAGATGGGTGGCTGTGGGGGTGCGCTCTTGTCGTTTGAGCTCAAGGCCGATGCGCCGGAGCAAGCGCGTGCACGCGCATTCCATGTGCTCAACCAGTTGCAAACGCTGTCGCTGTGCACCAACCTGGGTGACACCAAAACCTTGCTCACGCACCCCGCCAGCACCTCGCATGGCAAATTGGCTGAAGCCCAGCGCCAGGCGGCTGGCATTGGCCAGGGCCTGATCCGTGTGGCCGTTGGCCTTGAGCACCTTGATGACATTCGCGCCGACCTTTGGCGCGGCCTCGATACCCTTTGAACATGACCAAAATCCGTACACGCATTGCCCCGTCGCCAACGGGTTTTCTGCACCTGGGCACCGCCCGCACCGCACTGTATTCCTGGGCCTACGCCCGCCACTTCGGTGGTGAGTTCGTGCTACGCATTGAAGACACCGATGTGGCTCGTTCTACGCAGGCGTCTGTCGACCAGATCCTGCACTCCATGCACTGGCTGGGGCTGGACTACAACGAAGGCCCGATCTATCAGATGCAGCGCCTCCACCGCTACCAGGCCGTGATCGACCAGATGCTGGCCAATGGCACAGCGTACCGTTGCTACTGCACACCCGAAGACCTCGAAGCCATGAAGGCCGCGCAGGAAGCGCGAGGCGAAAAGCGTTTGTACGACCGCACATGGCGCCCGGCACCGGGCAAGGTGTTGCCGCCCATTCCAGAAGGTGTCAAACCCGTCATCCGTTTCGCTAACCCGATCGATGGCGTAGTGAGCTGGGATGATTTGGTCAAAGGCCCCATCAGCATCAGCAACACCGAGATTGACGACCTGATCATCCAGCGTGCGCCGGAAGAGGGTGCTCCTGAGGGTACACCAGGCGTGCCCACCTATAACTTCGCGGTGGTGGTGGACGACTGGGACATGGCCATCAGCCATGTGTTCCGTGGTGATGAACACATCAATAACACGCCTTGGCAAATCAATATGTACAGGGCCTTGGGTGCAACGCTGCCTCAGTTTGGACACCTGCCTGTCATCTTGGGTGACGATGGGCAAAAGTTGTCCAAGCGCCGTGGTGCCGTGGCCGTGTCCAATTACGACGAAGCGGGCTATTTGCCTGAAGCCATGAACAACTATCTGGCCCGCCTGGGCTGGAGTCATGGCGATGACGAGGTCTTCAGCCTCGAGCAGATGGTGCAGTGGTTTGACGGCACGCACCTGTCCAAGAGCCCCGCGCAGTGGGATGCTGCCAAGCTGCTGTGGGTCAATGCCCAGCACCTCAAGGCCATGGCCGACGAAGAGCTGGCCCGGCGCGTACAGCCGTTCCTGAACGGCGTGACGACTGACAAGCGACTGGTAGGCATTTGCGCGTTGTTCAAGGACCGCTGTGACACACTGGTGGCATTGGCCAACTGGGTGCGTGCGTTCTATGACGAGGTGCAACCCAAAGCCGAGGATTTGGCACAACACCTTACGCCTGTGGTCTTGCCAGCGCTGGAGCTGCTGGCTAGAAAACTGAAGGATGTGGAGTGGGCGGCGCCTTCCATTAGCGCCGCCTTCAAGCAAGTGCTGACCGAAACCGGGCTGAAAATGCCCCAGCTGGCCATGCCTGTGCGCGTGCTGGTCATGGGTACGCCTCAGACACCTTCGGTCGACCAGGTTCTGTTTTTGTGCGGCAGAGAAAAAGTTTTGAGCCGTATTGCAAAACGGTAAAAAACCTGTCTATAATTCAAGTCTCGACGCCAACGAGGTGTAACGCAAAGCAGTCATGCAGAGTGTGAAACCAAATGGGGGTATAGCTCAGCTGGGAGAGCGCTTGCATGGCATGCAAGAGGTCATCGGTTCGATCCCGTTTACCTCCACCAAATGTGTCGAACGTTTCGCAAGAAACAGTCCAGGTTTTGACCCTATCGTCTAGAGGCCTAGGACATCACCCTTTCACGGTGAGTAC
>CAZPTM010000054.1:0-6709 GCA_964589665.1 uncultured Limnohabitans sp.
GCGGCGGCGTTCCTTGTATTTGGAGACGCCAGCAGCCTCTTCGAGGAACAGGCGCAACTCTTCGGGGCGCGACTCGATGATGCGGCTGATCGTGCCCTGCCCAATGATGGCATAAGCACGTGGGCCCAGGCCGGTACCCAAAAACACATCCTGCACATCGCGGCGACGCACCGGCTGGTTGTTGATGTAGTAGCTGCTGTTGCCGTCGCGCGTGAGTACACGTTTGACCGCAATCTCGGTGAACTGTCTTCATTGCTGAATACCAGCTCCACACTGGAGCGGCTGGCCGGCTTGCGGCTGGTGGTGCCGTTGAAAATAACGTCCTGCATGGACTCGCCACGCAACTCGGACGCCTTGGACTCGCCCAGCACCCAGCGCACGGCGTCCATGATGTTGGATTTGCCGCAACCGTTGGGCCCCACCACACCGACCAGTTGCCCAGGCAGCATGAAGTTGGTGGGTTCGGCAAACGATTTGAAGCCCGAAAGCTTGATGGAATTGAGGCGCACAGGCGGACACAACCCTGAAAGAATGACAACAACAGGGGCTAGCCCCTTCGAATAGGCTAACTATACCGTGTCACAAGCCTCGACATCCCTGACCAACACAGCTTGGACTCAGGCCTTCACGAAGCGGTCAGCGTGTGCGTTGCGCAACAGGTTTTTCTGGACTTTACCCATGGTGTTACGGGGCAAGTCGCTCGCGATTTCGCAATGTTTGGGTACTTTATAGTTCGCCAGCTGTTGCTTGAGCGCTTGAATGAGGGCTTGCGGGTCCAGCTGCGCACCCGCTTTGGGCACCACCACCGCCACCCCTACTTCGCCAAAATCGGGGTGCGGGGCACCCACCACAGCACTTTCGGCCACGCCCGGCAGGTTGTTCAGGTAGGACTCCACCTCGGCCGGGTAGACGTTGTAGCCGCCGCTGATGATCAGGTCCTTGCTGCGGCCCACAATGGTCACATAGCCATCGGCGTCCACTTTGCCCACATCACCGGTTTTAAAAAAACCATCGGCAGTGAATTCTTCAGCCGTCTTTTCGGGCATTTGCCAGTAACCGGCGAACACATTGGGGCCTTTGACCTGAATGCCGCCTATTTCATCGGTACCCAGCACCTGCCCCTCCTCGCCGACCACGCGCAAACTCACACCGGGCAGCGGAAAGCCCACGGTGCCAATGCGCCGTTCGCTGCTGCCGGCAAAGCGATCGTCTGCCTGGCAGGGGTTGGAGGTGAGCATGACGGTTTCGCTCATGCCGTAACGCTCCAAAATAGTGTGGCCTGTACGGTCGCGCCACTGTTGGTGCGTTTCAACCAGCATGGGCGCCGAGCCGGAAACAAACAGGCGCATGTGCGCGGTGCTTTGGGCTGTGAGTGTTGGCTCAGCCAACATGCGTGTGTAAAGCGTAGGCACGCCCATGAACACCGTGGCCTTGGCCATATGGGCAATGGCTTGTTTGGGGTCGAATTTGTTCATCCAGATCATGGGGCTGCCATTGATCAGGGCACCGTGAATGGCCACAAAAAGACCGTGCACGTGGAAGATGGGCAACGCATGAATGAGCACATCATCTGCATTCCAGCTCCAGTATTGCTGCAACACTTGTGCATTGGAACGAATGTTGCCGTGCGAAAGCATGGCCCCCTTGGATCGACCGGTAGTCCCGCTGGTGTAAATGATGACGGCCAGATCCTGCGGCTGCACTTCAAAAGGCGTGTGGGTGGCCGGCTGCGCAGCGGCTGCAAGCAGCAAGGTGCCGCTGCCATCTTCGCCCAAGGTGTAAATATGCTGAACGCCCGCTTGCTGTCCCAAGGGCTCCACCCAATCGCGGTTGCCCGGACTGCACACCAGCACAGCAGGCTGGGCGTTGTCGATGAAATAGGTAATCTCACCGCTTTGGTACGCCGTGTTCAAAGGCAAGAACACATGACCGGCCCGCAAAGTGGCCAGGTACAACATCATGGCTTCGACCGATTTCTCGACTTGCACCGCAATGCGGCTGCCTCTGGGGATGTTCAGGCTATCGAGCCAATTGGCCAGGCGGGCAGAGGTTTCGTCGATCTCGCGCCAGCTGTAGTTTCGCTCGGCCGCGTACACCGCGGTGCCACTGAGGTCGGCGGGGAAAGCCTCGCGCAGGGTTTGGTAAAAGTTATGGGTACTCATGCTCTTGTTATCCCTTGTTTCAATCTTGCAGCCACTTTTTAACGCCACGTGAGTAGCTGACGTGTCGATCCACAAATTGCTGATGCCGGGACTCCACATCATCCAGGTCGTAGAGGTAATTGACCATCACCGACAGCGATTGCTTGATCCCATTTTTGGACAAGTCACCGCCGACATTGATGCGCTCCAGACGAGCGCCGTTGTCTAAATGAAACCGTGCCACCGGATCGGCTTGCGAAACATGCGAGCCCTTGACCAGGTAGTGTGCGCAAAGCTTGGCTAATGCTGCTTTCAATGTTTCTGGTGCCTGCTGCAATGCCTCTGCTGCCACAGTTGCCTGCGAGGATCGCCAATCCATGACCAAAGCATGCGCTTTAGCCACAGGTGCAGGCAAGCTGCCGACATCGACCGATTGCATCCAGCGCACCAAACCTGGCACCGGTGACAGGGTGCAGTACGTTTTGAGGCTCGGCACCTCGTTGGCCAGGTGCTGAGCCACCTTCTTGATGAGGAAGTTGCCCAAAGACACGCCACGCAAACCCGGCTGACAATTGCTGATGCTGTAGAACACGGCGGTTGTCGGCTTTGCCGGGGCCATTTCGCCAACTGAAGCTGGTTGCGTGGCAATCAGCGGGGCAATCGCGTCCGGCATGTCATGGGTCAGTGCCACTTCCACAAAAATCAGCGGCTCGTGTGGCAGCTGAGGGTGAAAAAAAGCATAACAACGCCGGTCAGCCTGCAAGCGACGACGCAAATGCGCCCAGCTGTCTATGGCATGAACGGCCTCATGCTGGATGATTTTCTCTAGCAAGGCAGCTGAAGAGTCCCAGCTCACGGACTCGAAGTGCAGGAATCCTGGGTTAAACCAGGAACTGAGCAAGTGCAGAAAATCCTGGTCAACGGCTTGCAGGCCATCACGAGTGCGCATGCATTCGAGCAGCGCAACACGCATGTCCAGCAAGGTGGGCGTGCCGTCCTTGACGCGGTTGATACGGCGAAACAGTTCTTGTCTCGGCGCCTCGGTGACTGCGCTCAATGTAGCCAAGTGGGAGGCATCCGGATGGCTGACATAGGCTTGCGCTGCATCCAGCACCACTTGCTGATCAGGCGCAAATTCGGTGGCCAGCGCGGCAAAAAAGGCCTCACGCTTGTTCTTGTTCAAATCGCGCCAGGCGCACACCACCTCGTTGGCCAGGGCATACATATTGGCCTGCCCACGTTCAGAGACCAGCTTGTGGCAGGCCTGCACGAGGTCGGAAAAACCCCCATCGGTTTGTTTGGCTTGGCGGGTCATGGCCCAGAGTTTGTTCAGCATCACTCCCCCATCATGGCGCGAGGCAGCCAGGTCGCAATCTCAGGGAAAACACACAAAAGCACAATCGACAAAACCATGCACAGCATGAAGGGGAAGGCACCACGCAAAATGGTTGGCAGCTTCACATCGGGTGTGATGCCATTGATCACAAACAGGTTCAAGCCCACGGGCGGAGTGATCAGGCCCAGCTCCATATTGATGGTCAGCACCACACCAAACCAGACCGGGTCAAAGCCTGCTGCTGTGATCACTGGCAAGATGATGGGGGTGGTCATGAGAATGATGGCCGCTGGCGGCAAAAAGCATCCCGCAATCAGCAGCAAGACATTGACCACAGCCAACAGAACCCAGCGATTGACCTGCAGATCAGCCACGGACTGTGCAATGGTCTGGGTGACCATGCTCGAGGACATGACATAGCTGAACAACACTGAGGTGCCAATGATCATCAGCAGCATGCCCGATTCGCGCAGGGCATCGCGCAAGATGTGCCAGACATCCTTCCAGTGCCACATGCGATAAATGACGATGACCATGGCCAGGCACAAGGCTGCGCCCACACCGGCCGCCTCGGAAGGGGTGGCAATTCCGCCATAGAGGCTGTAGATCACACCCACAATCACCAACAGCAGAGGGATCAATTTGGGCATCAGTTCCATGCGCTGGGCCCAGGTGTAGCTTTGCTGAGCTAGGGCTTGCGTGGTTCCGCGCTTCCAGCTCAGGAACAATGCCCAAGCCATGAACAAACTGGTCAGTAACAAGCCAGGCAATATGCCTGCCATGAACAGACGGCCAATCGAAGTTTCGCTGGCAATGCCATAAAGAATCATGGTCACGCTGGGCGGAATCAAAATGCCCAGTGTGCCGCCAGCGGCAATCGCCCCCGTGGCCAGATCGGCGTCGTATCCGCGCCGACGCATCTCCGGTATGCCCATCTTGCCAATGGCTGCACACGTTGCGGGCGAAGAGCCCGTGAGGGCAGAAAACAAAGCACACGCACCAATATTGGAGATGACCAGCGAACCAGGCACTTTGTACAACCAGCGCGACAGTGCCTCGTACAAGTCGCTGCCCGCACGCGAAGACGCAACCGCTGCGCCCATGATCACAAACATGGGGATGGAGGCAAGCGTGAAATCATCCAGACCCGCAAAAATGGTTTCCGGCATGAAACTGATGGCGGACCAGCCTTCGTTGATCAGCATGAACACCAAGGCCGTTCCACCCAAAGCAAAAGCAATGGGCATACCCGTGGCCAGAAGCACCAAAGCAAGGCTAAAAATTAAAATTCCTGTGGTCGCAGCGCTCATAAGGCCACCTCCTCGATGGTGGAGTCCATGCCAAATGGCGAGTCACGGTCAGTGGCCAGCGCCCACAAGTCGGCTGCATACTGCAAACACGTCAATCCCATACCCAGCGGGACGCTGGCATATGGAATCCACAAACGGGCTCGCCAGATGGAGGATGTGGTCAGGTTCATGGACCAGGCATCCCACCACCAATGCAGCGAGCTGTAAAAAAAGACGCTACAAAACGCCAGCGCGAGCACATTGGCCAGCAAGGCCAAGCGTTTGCGCGAGCCGTGACGCAGCAGCATTGGCAACAAATCGACGTTGACATGCCCTTTGACCAGCAAGATGTAGGGCGCCCCCAGGAAAGTAGCCGCCGTCAAGGCAAACGTCACGAACTCGGTTTGCCAGATCGACGACTCTCCCAACACAGCGCGAACAAACACCATCTGGCACACCACCAGAACGGATACCAGCATCAAGGCAGCAGCGAAGTAGCCGCTCAACCGTGATGCAAGACTTACCCAGCGTGCAAAGCTTGTCAACATCGTCCCCTGCTGATTACTTGACGGCCAAGGCTTTGTCGATCAGTGCTTTACCGCCAGGCACTTTCTCTGCAAAGTTCTTGTAGGACGTTTTCGCGGCCACATCACGCCACATATTGGCTTGGGCCTCGGTCATGGTGACCACCTTCACGCCGGCTTTGGTAAAAGTTTCCACCAGTTTGTCGTCGAGCTTTTTGGACTGCTCTGCAAAATAGTCTTGGGCCTTTTTGGAGGCAGCGTTCAAGGCTGCTTTTTGTGCGTCATTGAGTTTGGCCAGGGCTTTTTGTGAGATCAGCACCGGTTCGTACATGAACCACAAAGCCTGATCTCCAGGGGCTGTCAGGCACTTGACCTGCTCATATAGACGGAAAGACACAAAAGAGCCTGCAGAGGTGTCGGTGGCTTGTGCAACGCCTTGCTGCAGCGCGTTGTAAACCTCGGACGAGGGGATAGACACAATCGAAGCACCTGCACCCGCCCACATTTCGGCGAAGGTGGAGCCTGCAGAGCGAGCCTTGAGGCCCTCGGCATCCTTGGGCTCAACAATGCACTTGTCCTTGCCCGCAAAGGCGCCGGCCAACCAGGCATCTGCAAGAACTTCTACGCCGCCTTTTTGAATCACGGCATGAATGTCCTTCATGAAAGGCGAGGCATTGATGCGTTTAGCATGCTCGTGGCTCTTGACGAGCCCTGGCATCAGCGTAGCGCCAAACTCAGGATGAAAGCCTGCAGCGTAGTCCAAGGGCAGCGAGGTCATGTCGATCTGACCGGTGAGCATGGCTTTCCACTGTTCCTTGGGCTTGACCAGGCTCGACCCTGGAAACACGTTAATGGTGAGACCAACATTGGCGGCTTTGACTTCGCGTGCAATGATTTGCATCATTTCATCGCGAACATCACCCTTGCCACCGGGAAATTGGTGTGACGCTTTCAGCACCACATCGGCTTGGGCCGCACCAATGGCGCCTGCAGCCAAAAGCAACGCACTCAGGGTTTTCATGACTCGTTTCATGTCTGTCTCCTATGTTGTATGGAACGGGTTGCATGTTATATTTAACAAAGCATGTTCAATGCTATGGTTTTCCCGAAAACTGTCGCCTTTGCAACCCACATGGCCACATCAACCAAATCGACATCCTTGGTCCAGCGTGTTCGAGAGCAGCTGGAAGATGACATTGTTGAAGGGCGTTTGCGCCCTGGCGTACAGCTGTACGTAGACGAGATTGCTACGCAATTTCAAGTCTCTAGGACGCCTGTTCGGGAAGCTCTGCAGCAGCTTGAAGCCAGTGGGCTGGTCATCGTTCAGCCCAAGCGCGGAACTTACGTTGCTGAAGTCAGCATTGGCACTTTGATCGCCATGTTCGAGGTCATGGCCGAACTCGAAGCCATGTGCGCACG
>CAZPTM010000054.1:6809-8914 GCA_964589665.1 uncultured Limnohabitans sp.
ATGGCGCAATCGCTTCAGGAACACCGGGCATTGGTCGAGGCTATTACTCAAGGCCAAGCCGAACTTGCTGCAGACGCAGCACGGGCTCATGTGTTGGTGCAAGGCCAGCGTTTCACGGATTTGATGGCCTTGATCCATCAACATGCCTCTGCAACCGCCTGAACGCAGCTGGTGGCTGAGATAATTCAGCCTATGAATCCCCTTCTCTCCAAGTTGCAGCCCTACCCCTTTGAGCGGCTGCGCCAGTTGTTTGCCGCCGTCACGCCCAACGCTGCCTTGCGCCACATCAGTCTGGGCATTGGCGAGCCCAAGCACGCCACCCCACCCTTCATCATGCAAGCCCTGACGGACGCCTTGAGTACTGGCCTGGCCGGCTACCCCGCCACAGCCGGCGAGCCGGCTCTGCGCCAGGCCTGCGCCAATTGGGTGGAACGTCGCTACGCCCTCAAGCTCGACGCGGCCTCGCAAGTGCTCCCGGTGCTGGGTTCGCGCGAGGCGCTGTTTGCACTGGCGCAAACCGTGATTGATCCCACAAAACCCGGCGCGACGGTGGTCAGCCCCAACCCCTTCTACCAAATCTACGAAGGCGCTGCGCTGCTGGCCGGGGCTACACCGCACTTTGTGGCCAGTGACCCCAAGCGCAACTTCGCGCCCGACTGGGACAGCGTACCCGCCGAGGTCTGGGCGCGCACCCAGCTGGTGTTTGTCTGCTCACCGGGCAACCCCACGGGTGCGGTGATGCCCCTGACCGAATGGGAAAAACTGTTTGCCCTGTCGGATCAACACGGCTTCGTGATTGCATCTGACGAGTGCTACAGCGAGATTTACTTCCGTGACGAACCGCCCTTGGGTGGCCTGGAGGCGGCTGCCAAGCTGGGCCGGAGCTTTGAACGCCTGATCGCCTTCACGAGTCTTTCCAAGCGCAGCAATGTGCCTGGCCTGCGCAGCGGTTTCGTGATGGGCGATGCGGCCATCCTCAAGCAATTTCTGCTTTACCGCACTTACCACGGCAGTGCCATGAGCCCGGTGGTGCAAGCGGCCAGCGTGGCTGCCTGGGGTGATGAAGACCATGTGGTGGACAACCGCAACCAGTACCGTACCAAGTTCGCCCAGGTCACGCCTGTGCTGGCTGAGGTGCTGGACGTCAAGCTGCCCGATGCCAGCTTTTACCTCTGGGCTGGCGTACCTGAAGGCTGGCAAGGCGATGACGCCGCTTTTGCCAAAGCCCTGTTCGAAAAAGAACATGTCACCGTGTTGCCCGGCAGCTACCTGGCACGCGAGTTCAACGGTTTCAACCCCGGCCGTGGCAGGGTGCGCATGGCCCTGGTAGCGGAAACGGCCGAATGCCTTGAAGCAGCTGAACGCATTGCGCGCTTTGTGCGCCAGCACCCAAACAAGGCATGACCATGAGTGAAATTTGCCACGACACCCTGCAGCTGGCCGAGCTGCTGATTGCCCACCCTTCTGTCACACCCGATGATGCGGGCTGTATGGACCTGATTGCGGGTCTGTTGCAGTCTCAAGGTTTTGACTGCGAATTCATGGATTCGGGCCCGGAAGACTTCCGGGTGCGCAATCTGTGGGCCCACCGCCCCGGGCGCAGCGGCCAGACCCTGGCTTTTGCGGGGCACACCGATGTGGTGCCCACCGGCCCCCTGACGCAGTGGACCAGTGACCCGTTCACGCCCACACACCGCGATGGCAAACTTTTTGGCCGCGGTGCGAGTGACATGAAAACATCCCTGGCCGCCATGGTGGTCGCTGTGCGCGAATTCCTGGATGCCGATCCAGACCCCGCTCTGGGTCTGGCTTTTTTGCTCACCAGCGATGAAGAAGGCCCTGCCGTGGACGGCACTGTGGTCGTGTGCGAACAGCTCAAGGCTCGTGGCCAAGCGCCGCAGTTCTGCATTGTGGGCGAACCCACATCGGTGCAACGCACGGGCGACATGATCAAAAACGGTCGCCGTGGCACCATGAGCGGCAAGCTCACCGTCAAGGGCGTGCAAGGGCATATTGCCTACCCGCACCTGGCCGACAACCCGATCCACCGTCTGGCGCCTGCGCTGGCCGAGTTGGTGGCTGTGCGTTGGGACGAAGGCAACGAC
>CAZPTM010000055.1:0-8902 GCA_964589665.1 uncultured Limnohabitans sp.
CCAGCACCCGGCACGGCGCGGCCAGCGTCACCCAGTTCGAGGTGATGCCCATGCCCCCCGAAAAGGAAAACAAGGCCATGGTCTGGCCTTACTGGCCGCTGAAGCTGCGCACCAGCTCCAGCCACGACGAGAGCGAGGCCAAGGGCTTGCTCAAGCGTGAGTTTGCCATCTCCACCAAGGAGTTCATCGGCAAAAACGGTAAGGTCACCGGCCTGAAAACCGTTCAGGTGGAGTTCAAGGACGGCAAGATGGTTGAAGTGCCCGGCTCTGAAAAAGAGTGGCAGGCCGATTTGGTGCTGCTGGCCATGGGTTTTGTGAACCCGGTTGCGACTGTGCTTGACTCGTTCGGCATCGACAAGGATGCCCGTGGCAACGCCAAGGCCAGCACCGAAGCTGAAGGTGGCTATGCCACCAGCGTAGCCAAGGTGTTCGCTGCTGGTGACATGCGCCGTGGCCAGTCTTTGGTGGTGTGGGCCATTCGCGAAGGTCGCCAGGCAGCTCGCGCTGTGGACGAGTACCTGATGGGTGCAACCAGCCTACCGCGCTAATTCCTAGTACAATCCCTAGGAACCGAAGGTAAACATTTTTGTTTAACTGAGCGCCTCTAGAGCCGGTTGATGCCGGCTCTTTTTATTTATGTCCATACCCCTGTCCAGCTCTCTCGTTGAACTCGATCGCGTCACCTTTGGCTATGGTGATCGGGTCATCCTGCGCGATGTGAGCCTGAGCGTGCCGCGCGGAAAAGTGACTGCACTCATGGGCGTCTCCGGTGGTGGCAAAACCACCGTGCTGCGCTTGGTGGGTGGGCAAGTACAGGCGCAAGCGGGCAAGGTGTTGTTCGACGGCGCCGATGTGGGGCAAATGAGCACGGCTCAGCTGTACGAGGCCCGTCGCCGCATGGGCATGCTGTTCCAGTTTGGCGCCTTGTTCACCGACATGAATGTGTTTGACAACGTGGCCTTCCCGCTGCGCGAGCATGCGGGCTTGCCCGAGGCCATGGTGCGTGACATTGTGCTGATGAAACTTGACGCTGTAGGTCTGCGTGGCGCACGCGACCTGCTGCCGTCTGAAATTTCCGGGGGGATGAGCCGCCGTGTGGCCTTGGCGCGTGCCATTGCGCTGGATCCGCAGCTCATCATGTACGACGAGCCGTTTGCAGGTCTGGATCCGATTTCACTCGGAACCGCCGCTCGCCTGATACGCCGCTTGAACGACAGCCTGGGGTTGACCAGCATCATCGTCTCTCACGACGTGGGCGAGACCTTTGAAATTGCAGATCATGTGGTCGTTTTGGCAAACGGCCAGGTCGCAGCCCAAGGCGCGCCTGCCGAGCTGGTGGCCAGCACCGACCCCTTGATTCACCAGTTTGTGCATGCGCTGGCTGATGGGCCTGTTCCATTCCATTACCCCGCGCCCTCGGTGGCCGACGATTTTGGAGTGCAGGCATGAACGTACTGGACGTCTTGGCACAACTGGGCTTGAAAACCCGCAACCTGCTGCAAAGCTGGGGCTATGGCGCAAGGCTGCTTCTGCGTTTGCTGGCATCTTTGCCAGGCAGCATGCGACGCTTTGGTTTGGTGCGGGACCAAGTGCATTTTCTTGGCAATTACTCACTGGCCATCATCACGGTCTCGGGCCTGTTTGTGGGTTTTGTGCTGGGCCTGCAGGGCTACTACACGCTGCAGCGTTATGGCTCGGCCGAGGCGTTGGGCCTGCTGGTGGCGCTCAGCTTGGTGCGCGAATTGGGGCCTGTGGTAGCTGCGTTGCTGTACGCTGGCCGTGCGGGCGCTTCGCTGACCGCAGAAATCGGCTTGATGCGTGCGGGTGAGCAATTGACCGCGCTGGAGATGATGGCAGTCGATCCAGTCAAGAGAATTTTGGCACCGCGTTTTTGGGGTGGGGTGATTGCCTTGCCCATTTTGACGGCGGTATTCAGTGCTGTAGGTATTGTGGGCGGTTATGCCGTTGGCGTACTGCTGATCGGTGTGGACGCGGGGTCGTTCTGGAGCCAGATGCAAGGTGGTGTGGACGTCTTCAAGGACGTGGGCAACGGCATGATCAAAAGTCTTGTTTTTGCTGTGGCGGTAACCTTTATCGCTTTGCTGCAGGGCTTTGTGGCTCAACCCACGCCTGAGGGTGTGGCCAACGCGACCACACGTAGTGTGGTGATTTCTTCGTTGTCGGTGCTGGGGTTGGATTTCATCCTCACAGCGATGATGTTCAGCATTTGAGTCGGCTGGGCAGGAGGCAGAGATGCAACGTTCTAAAAAAGATGTGTGGGTAGGTTTGTTTGTGGTGCTGGGCTTGGTGGCTGTGCTGTTTCTTGCCCTCAAGTCCGCCAATTTGTTGCAGTGGAACTGGCAGTCCACCTACAGCGTGACGGCCAAGTTTGACAACATTGGGGGGCTCAAGCCCGGGGCTGCGGTCAAGAGTGCAGGGGTGGTGGTTGGCCGCGTTGCAGGCATCGACTTTGACAACGAGTCCTTTCAAGCCCGTGTGAAGCTGGATATGCAAAACCAGCATCCTTTCCCGAAAGACAGCTCGCTCAAAATTTTGACCAGTGGTTTGCTGGGCGAGCAGTATGTGGGTATCGTGCCTGGGGCCGACGAAAAGAACCTGGCACAAGGCGATCTGATCGGCACCACCCAATCGGCCGTGATTCTTGAAAACCTGATCAGCCAGTTCTTGTACAGCAAGGCCACCGATCCTGCACCAGGAGCGGCCAAATGACGAAGTATTTGCGGATCCTTTGCACAGTGTTGATGTTTGCTGTGCTTTCCGGATGCGCCACCGCGCCTGGCAAAGCCGCTGATGCGCGTGATCCCTGGGAAGGCATGAACCGCTCGATCTACAGCTTCAATGACAAGTTGGATCAAGTGGCGCTCAAACCTTTGGCCAAAGCGTATGTGAATGTGCTGCCATCCCCAGTACGCACTGGCGTGAGCAACTTCTTTGGCAACCTTGGCGATGTTTGGACTGCAGCCAATAGCGTGCTGCAGCTCAAGGGGCAGGCGGCAGTTGAAAGTGCCATGCGCGTCGTGATCAACACCACCTTTGGTTTAGGCGGCTTGCTCGATGTGGCTACTGAAATGCGCCTGCCCAAACACAAGGAAGATTTTGGTCAGACTTTGGGGCATTGGGGCATGCCATCCGGTCCTTATGTGGTGCTGCCTGTTTTTGGGCCGTCAACTTTGCGCGACTCGGCATCCTTGCCGCTGGATGCTCAAGGTGATCTGGTGCAGCAGGTCTCTGATGTCTCCACCCGCAACGGCTTGACTGTTTTGCATGCAACCGAGACGCGTGCTGGTCTTTTGCAGGCGGTGGATGTAGTCAAAGACGCTGCACTGGATCCCTATAGCTTTGTGCGTGATGCCTACTTGCAAAAGCGTCGCAACGACATCTACGATGGCAATCCGCCCAGCGAGTTTGATTACAACGACCCGGATCTGAAATAAAGATTTGCTTACATCCTGACATGCAGTAGATGCAGGAAGCCTCTACAGTTAGACACATGAATATTTCGAAATTTGCCTTTGCCCGTACTCGCCGCCAATGGCTGTCTGCTATGACCTTGGGCGTGGCTTCATTGCAGTTTCCATTGGCTTTTGCAGCCCAGGAAGCGCCGGATGCCTTCATTGCGCGCATTACCAACAAGACGCTCAACACTATCAAGGCAGATAAGACGCTGCGCAGTGGTGACATTGCCCGCATCATGCAGCTGGTTGATACTGAGCTGATGCAATATGTGAATTTTCGCCGAATGACCGCACTGGCGGTGGGGCCCGCGTGGCGCAAAGCCACAGATGTCCAACGTACCCAATTGCAAGAGGCTTTTAAATTGTTGTTGGTGCGCACCTATGCCGGTGCATTGAGCCAGTTGGGCGAGCAAACGGTCGTGGTTAAGCCCATTCGACCTGGCCAACAAGACAGCAACCTTGTCGTGCAGACCGAAGTTCGGGGCAAGGGCGACCCCATTCAGATGGATTACCGTTTGGAAAAAACCACGGATGCCTCTTCGGGGTGGCTCGTGTTTGACCTGAATGTGTTGGGTGTATGGCTGGTGGAAAACTACCGCACCCAGTTCAGCAGTGTCATCAACGCCAATGGCATTGACGCGCTGATTGCCAGCCTCAACGAACAAAACAAGCGTAACGCAGGCAACGTCAGCGCTGCAGCCAAATAAGCCATGATCCGTTTGCCTGCCACCTTGATGCATACCCAGGCCCAGAGCTGTCTGCGTGAATTGAGCGCGCAGATGGGTACGGGCTCGGGGACTGTCCAGATTGATGCACAGGATTTGCTGGCGTTTGACTCCTCGGCTTTGGCAGTATTGTTGGCATGCCGCCGCCATGCGCAGTCCGCTGGCCGGATTTTGCAGGTGCACAACATGCCCGAACGCCTGCAATCTCTTGCGCATGTATACGGAGTCCACGGCCTGCTGGGACTTTGACTGCGTTGCAGTCTTTTGGGCACTTCGCGTCCTTGGAGTGAGGGGAGCAAGGGTCTCAGCCCTTAAAATACAGGACTCCCATGAGCGCACTCCTTTTTCAAGACGTTAGCAAGCTTTACCCTGCCCGCCAGGCCGGGCAAGGTATATTCAAAGCCCTCGATGCCATCAATCTGAGGGTGGAAGAAGGCGAATTTTTTGGTTTACTGGGCCCAAACGGGGCAGGCAAAACCACCTTGATCAGCATACTTGCGGGTCTGGCGCGTGCGAGCTCAGGCAGTGTGCAGGTGCACGGCCACGATGTGCAGGCCGACTTTGCCCAGGCCCGGCGCTTGCTGGGGGTGGTGCCGCAAGAGCTCGTGTTTGACCCTTTCTTTAGTGTGCGCGAAGCCTTGCGCATTCAGTCGGGCTATTTTGGTGTTTCCAAAAACGATGACTGGATCGACGAACTGTTGCACAACCTGGGGTTGAGCGACAAAGCCAACAGCAATATGCGCCAGCTCTCAGGCGGCATGAAGCGACGTGTGCTGGTGGCCCAGGCCTTGGTGCACAAGCCCCGCGTGATCGTGCTTGACGAGCCGACAGCAGGCGTGGATGTGGAGTTGCGCCAAACCTTGTGGCAATTTATTGCCAAACTCAACAAGCAAGGCCACACGGTCTTGTTGACCACTCATTACCTGGAAGAAGCCGAGGCGTTGTGCGGGCGTATTGCCATGCTCAAACAAGGTTGTGTGGTGGCGCTGGAGCGTACCTCCGACTTGCTGCGTTCTGCGACAGCGCAAGTGCTGCGTTTCAAGATGGATGGTGTGTTGCCAGATCCCCTGGCTGCGCTGGCACGCGTGACAGGGCGGATCGTGCAACTGCCAGTGCACAACGCCATCGAAATCGAAAAACATCTGGCTGCGGTTCGTTCGGCAGGCTTGGTGGCTGAGGATGTCGAAATTCGCCAGGCCGACCTGGAAGATGTCTTCCTGGAAGTCATGAACCGTGGTCAAACGGAGGCCTCGACATGACAGGCTGGCAAACCCTTTTCTATAAAGAAATCCTGCGCTTTTGGAAGGTCAGTTTCCAGACGGTGGCTGCACCGGTGCTGACTTCGGTGCTGTACATGCTGATCTTTGGCCATGTGCTACAGGATCACGTCAAGGTCTATGACCAGGTGCCTTACACGGCATTCTTGCTGCCGGGCCTGATGATGATGAGCGTGCTGCAAAACGCATTTGCCAACAGCTCGTCCAGCCTGATCCAGAGCAAGATCATGGGCAACCTGGTTTTTGTGTTGCTGACACCCTTGTCGCACTGGAGCTGGTTTTTGGCATATGTGGGCTCGTCGGTGGTGCGCGGTCTGGCGGTGGGTTTGGGCGTGTTTGTCATCACGGGCTGGATGGTTCACATCGAGTTTGTTTATCCGCTGTGGATTTTGATGTTTGCGGTGTTGGGTGCTGCCATGCTCGGTGCTCTGGGCTTGATCGCCGGACTTTGGGCTGAAAAGTTTGACCAGATGGCCGCCTTCCAGAACTTCATCATCATGCCGATGACTTTTTTGTCGGGCGTGTTTTATTCCATCCATTCGCTGCCGCCGTTTTGGCAGCAGTTGTCCCACCTGAACCCGTTTTTTTACATGATCGATGGTTTCCGTTACGGCTTCTTCGGTCAAAGTGATGTGTCGCCCTGGACCAGTCTGTCGGTGGTGGGGCTGGCCTTTGTGCTGGTCAGCACCATTGCACTGACCTTGCTGCGCACGGGTTACAAAATCCGCAATTGAAATGAGCATGAACGCTGAACAACTCCACGCCATCATCGCAGCAGGCCTGCGCTGCGACCACCTTGAAGTCGATGGCGATGGTCGCCACTGGAGCGCCGTGATCGTGTCGCCCGAGTTTGAAGGCCTGCGTGCGATTGCGCGTCATCAGCGCGTGTACGCCACACTGGGCACCAAAATCCAGACGGATGAAGTGCATGCCCTGTCCATGAAAACATACACGCCCGCCGAATGGGCCAAACAACAAAGCTGAAGCACACATGGACAAACTTCTGATTCGCGGCGGTCGTTCCCTGCAAGGCACGATCGATGTGGCAGGCGCCAAGAATGCAGCCTTGCCCGAGTTGTGTGCCGCATTGCTCAGTGCCGAGCCGGTGACGCTGGCCAATGTGCCGCGCCTGCAAGACGTGTCCACCATGCTCAAGCTCATTCGCAACATGGGCGTCACGGCTGAGCACCGCGAGGACGGCTCGGTCGCGCTGGATGCCGGCAGCCTCAACAACCCCGAGGCGCCTTACGAGCTGGTCAAAACCATGCGCGCCTCGGTGCTGGCGCTTGGCCCTCTGCTGGCGCGTTTTGGCAAGGCCAAAGTCTCGCTGCCCGGTGGTTGTGCCATTGGTTCGCGTCCTGTGGACCAGCACATCAAGGGCTTGCAGGCCATGGGTGCCGACATCAGTGTGGAACACGGCTACATGCTGGCCAGCTTGCCTGCAGGCCGCACACGCCTGAAGGGTGCCCGCATCACCACCGACATGGTGACGGTGACGGGTACTGAGAACTTTTTGATGGCTGCAGCCTTGGCCGAGGGTGAAACCATTTTGGAGAATGCGGCGCAAGAGCCGGAGATCCCGGACTTGGCCGAGATGCTCATCAAGATGGGCGCCAGAATCGAAGGTCACGGCACCAGCAAAATTCACATCCAGGGGGTGGAGCGTTTGCACGGTTGCCGGCACCAGGTGGTGGCTGACCGCATTGAGGCAGGCACTTTTTTGTGCGCCGTGGCTGCGACAGGGGGCGATGTGGTCTTGCGCCACGGTCGTGCCGAACACCTCGAAGCTGTGGTGGAAAAGTTGCAAGCGGCAGGCGCCCAGATTGAATCGGGCGAGGGTTTTATTCGCGTGCGCAGCCATGGCCGCTTGAAGGCGCAAAGTTTCCGCACCACCGAGTACCCGGGCTTTCCCACCGATATGCAGGCGCAGTTCATGGCCCTCAACTGCATTGCCGAAGGCGGCAGCAAGGTGACCGAAACTATTTTTGAAAACCGCTTCATGCACGTCAACGAGCTGGTCCGTCTGGGTGCGAATATTCAGATCGATGGTCGTGTGGCCATGATCGAAGGCGTCAAGCAGCTCTCGGGTGCCACTGTCATGGCCACCGATTTGCGCGCCTCGGCCAGCCTGGTGATTGCGGGTCTCGTGGCCGAAGGCGAGACCCTGGTGGACCGCATCTATCACCTCGATCGTGGTTATGACCGCATGGAAAACAAACTGCGTGCGCTGGGCGCCGACATTGAAAGAGTGAAATGAGCACCATCACCCTGGCCCTGTCCAAGGGGCGCATCTTTGACGAAACCTTGCCGCTGCTCAAAGCTGCGGGTATCGAGGTGCTGGAAGACCCCGAAAAATCACGCAAGCTGATTTTGCCGACCAACAAACCCGAAGTGCGTGTGGTGCTGGTTCGTGCGACTGACGTGCCCACCTATGTGGAGTACGGCGGTGCTGATCTGGGCGTGACCGGGCTGGATACCTTGATCGAGCACGGTGGCCAGGGCCTGTACCAACCGCTGGACTTGCGCATTGCCAAATGCCGCATGAGTGTTGCGGTGCGCGACGACTACGACTACGCCGCGCAGGTGCGCACAGGCTCGCGTTTGCGCGTGGCCACCAAGTACACCAGTATTGCCCGCGAGTTCTTCGCCGAAAAGGGCGTGCACGTTGACCTGATCAAGCTCTATGGCAGCATGGAGCTGGCCCCGCTCACCGGCTTGGCCGACGCCATCGTGGACCTGGTGTCGACCGGCAGCACGCTCAAGGCCAACCACCTGGTTGAAGTCGAGCGCATCATGGACATCAGTTCGCGTCTGGTGGTGAACCAGGCTGCGCTCAAACTCAAGCAAGCCCCGATCCGCGCCATCATCGACGCCTTTGCCGGCGCCGTGAAGAAAGACTGACGATGACTTTGCAAGCCCGCCCTTTGCGACTGAACACGGCCGACGCCGGTTTTGAGGCCGCGTTCGCGCAGCGCTTGCATTGGTCGGCAGACACGGACGCTGCCATTGAACAACGTGTGGCCGACATCCTTGCAGATGTTCAAAAGCGCGGCGATGCCGCTGTGCTGGACTACACGCAGCGTTTTGACGGTTTACAGGCTGGCGACGTAAAGGCATTGGAAATCAGCCAAGCCGAGTTGCAGTCTGCCCTGGACAGCTTGCCTGCTGTGCAACGCGAGGCGCTTCAAGCCGCCGCCAAACGCGTGCGCCAGTACCACGAAGCGCAAAAGAAAGCCTCTGGCGAGAGCTGGAGCTACCGTGACGAAGACGGCACGTTGCTGGGCCAGAAAGTCACGCCGCTGGATCGCGTGGGCATTTATGTACCGGGGGGCAAGGCTGCTTATCCATCGTCGGTGTTGATGAATGCGATTCCAGCCCATGTGGCGGGTGTGCAGGACATCATCATGGTCGTTCCAACGCCGCA
>CAZPTM010000056.1:0-8866 GCA_964589665.1 uncultured Limnohabitans sp.
CGCCATGATGGCAGGCACTTCTTGCGGCACACCGGCGTACAGGCCAATGTGGCGCGGCAAAAAGAATTGGTCAAAGTCGCCAGGCGCCATGTTGCCGGTGATGACCGAGCCGATTTCGCTGCCGGCAATGCCCGCGCGTTTCAATGCTTCGCGGGCGGCCTTGATGCCCAGGTCGGTGGGCGAGATGTGGCCCAGCGCCCCGCAGTAGTCCACCATGGGTGTGCGCACACCCTCGTGCATCCACACATCGGCAAACGCGTTGAAAAATCCTTTGGAAGCCATGATGTGTGGTCTTTATTGGGGTTTGATGATGTAGTGCAAACGGTCTTCGTGCAGCGCGGCCACGGTGTCGGCGCGGTGGTGCAGCACAGAGCGTTGGTTGATCGAGCCTTTGTCGGTGATCTCGCCTTTGTCAATGGTGGGCGGCTCACTCAGCAGGCACAGGCGGGCGATGCGGTTGGCGCTGCCGGTGCTGGTGGCGGCCAATTCGTTGGCGACTTTTTGGAACTGCTCCAGCACGGGCGCGCTGGTCAGCACGTCGGACAGCGGGGCGTTGTCGGGAAGGCCTGCCAGTTCGCGCACCCGGGGGGTGGGGAACACCATGGCCCCCACTTCTTTCATGTTCAAGCCAGTGAGCACCACGTCCTGAATGTAGGGGGCGCCAGCGGCGATGATCTTGCCGCGCAGCGGGCCTACGCTCACAAAGGTGCCAGTGGCGAGTTTGAAGTCTTCGGCAATGCGGCCATCAAACTTCAGGCCCAAGTGCACATCGGTTTCGTCAATCCACTTGACTGCGTCGCCAGTTTTAAAGAAACCTTCTTCGTCAAAAGCTTCGGCGGTTTCAGTAGGGGCGCGCCAGTATCCGGGGGTGATATTGGGGCCGCGGTAGCGCACCTCGGTCTTGCCGTCCATGTCGACCAGTTTCAGCTCCATGCCGGGGGTGGGCACGCCCAGGTCGCCCGCACGCACATTCGGGTTGGTCACGAAGATGCCAAAGGGGCCGGACTCGGTCATACCCAGGCCGGTGGTCATGACGATACGCTCACCGATCTCGCGCTCCTGGCTTTCGTACAGGCTGTCCCACACCGGCTGGGCCAAAGCGGCACCTGCGTAGAAGAACATCTGCACGCGCGACAGCAGCGTCTTGCGGAGCGCGTCGTCGGTCTTCATGGCGTTGGCAATCGCTTCGAAGCCGGTGGGTACGTTGAAGTAAACCGTGGGTGCGATTTCGCGCAGGTTGCGCAGGGTCTCGCCGATCAGGGCAGGGGTGGGTTTGCCGTCGTCGATGTACAGGGTGCCGCCATGGAAGACGACCATGCCGAAGTTGTGGTTGCCGCCAAAGGTGTGGTTCCAGGGCAGCCAGTCGACCAGCACCAGGTCTTGCTCGGCCAGCACCGGCATGGACTGGGCCATTTGCTGCTGGTTGGCGCACCACATGCGGTGGGTGTTGATGACGGCTTTGGGCAGCTTGGTCGAGCCGCTGGTGAACAGGAACTTGACCACGGTGTCGGGGCCGGTTGCGGCCATGGCTTTGTCCACGGCGTCGGTCACGGGCGTGGCGGCCAGTTCGGCAAAGCTGCTGACCTGTCGGCCTTCCACGCTGCCCTCGGCCATGACAATCGCCATGTCCTCGCCTACGGTGGCGGCAATCGCTTTGGCGTAACGCGCATCCTGTGCGAACACCAGGCCGGGCGTGACGGTGCGCAGCACATGCTTGAGCTTGTCGTAGTCCACACTGACCAGCGAGTAGGGCGGCGAGACAGGCGTGTAGGGCACGCCCGCGATCAGGCAGCCCAGCGCCATCAGTGCGTGTTCCAGGCTGTTTTCGCTCAGGATGGCCACCGGGCGCTCGGCGCTCAGGCCGCGGTGGATCAGGCCTTGGGCAATGCAGCGCGCCTTCTGCCAGGCGTCGGCGTAGCTGATGTGTTGCCACTCGCCCAGGCTGCCATCGGCATTCTTGACGCGCCGGGCCATGAAGGTGTGGCCGGGCTTGGCCTGGGCCCAGTGCTGCATGCGGTCTGTCAGGCGCTCGGGGAAGGCTTGCAGGTCTTGCTCGGCACGCAGGTAGTGGGTCCCTGGTGCGCCGTCACTCAGGGTGACGCGGGTGACACCAAACTTGAGAGGGCGAAATTTTGGGGTGTTCATGTTTGTCTCCTCCGGTCCTGGGCTCAGTTGGCCTTTTGGACTTTGGCGGCCTTGCCTTCCAGGAATGCGCGCACGCGGGCCTTGGCCTCGGGGGCCGACTGGGCGATCGAGGCCATCAGCGCCTCGGTGAAGAAGCCGTGGTCGGCGGGCTGCTCGGCAATGCGAGGTAGCGCATGCATGAGTGCGTAGTTGGTCAGCGGGGCGTTGGTGGCGATGCGGGTGGCCAGCTCGACGGCTTTGTCGAGCGCGGTGCCGGTGGGCACCAGGTACTGCGCGAAGCCCACGCGTTCACCGTCCGCCGCGTTGTAGACGCGGCCCGTCAGCATCATGTCGGTCATGCGTGCGGCGCCGATCAGTTTGGGCACGCGGACCGCACCGCCGCCGCCCACAAAAATGCCACGCGTGCCTTCGGGCAGTGCGTAGAAGGTGGTCTCGTCGGCCACGCGGATGTGCGAGGCACTGGCCAACTCCAGACCACCACCGACCACCGCGCCGTGCAGCGCCGCGATCACCGGTACGCGGCCTTGCTCGACGGCATTGAGCGCCACGTGCCAGCTGCGCGAGTGGTACACGCCTTCGCCCGCGTCGCGTTCCTTGAGTTCGGACAGGTCCAGGCCGGCGCAGAAGTGCTCGCCTTCGCCGTCGATCACGGCGGCACGGGCTTCTGGCGGCAGGTTCTGGAAGGTGTCGCGAATGGCTTCGATCAGTGCGTCGGACAGGGCATTGCGCTTGGCCGGGCGGCGCAGGGTAACAATCGCGACAGCGCCGCGCATTTCCAGTGTCACGCCGTTGGCCGCTGCACGTTCGAGGATGGGGTTGCTCATATGGGTTGTCCTTTGGGCTTGACGCAGAAGCACGAAAAGTTATGATTGATAACCATATTGTTGAGCGCTGGATGCACTTTGGCGCCTAGGACTTTCCCTAGGTCGGTGTCAAAACCTGCGCTTTCACAGGAGACACTGGAGCCATGAAACACGAAGACCTGATTGCCATTGACATCCACACCCACGCCGAAGTGAGCTGCTGGAACCCGTTTGACAACTACGGCGAGGAATACGACCGCGCTGCCGACAAATACTTTGGCAGCAACCGCCGACCCACCATTGCCGAGACAGTCGCGTATTACCGTGAGAAAAAAATCGGCCTGGTCATGTTCACGGTGGACAGCGAGGCGCAGCTGGGCCGCCGCCGCATTCCCAACGAAGAAATCGCGCAGGCCGCGCGCGAGAACAGCGACATGATGATGGCCTTTGCCAGCATCGACCCTCACAAAGGCAAGATGGGCGCACGCGAGGCCGAGCGCCTGATCAAGGAAGAAGGTATCAAGGGCTTCAAGTTCCACCCCACGGTGCAGGGATTCTTGCCCTACGACCGCATGGCCTGGCCGATCTACGAGGTCATCAACGAATACAAGCTGCCCGCCATCTTTCACACCGGCCACAGCGGCATTGGCAGTGGCATGCGCTGCGGTGGCGGCTTGCGCCTGCAAAACAGCAACCCCATGCTGCTCGAAGATGTGGCGATCGACTGGCCCGACATGAACATCGTCATGGCGCACCCCAGTTTTCCGTGGCAGGACGAGGCGCTGAGCTTGGCCACCCACAAGCCCAATGTGTGGATTGACCTGTCAGGCTGGAGCCCCAAGTACTTCCCCAAACAGCTGGTGCAGTACGCCAACACCCTGCTGAAAGACCGCGTGCTGTTTGGCAGCGACTACCCGCTGATCACGCCCGAGCGCTGGATGAAAGACTTTGAAGTGGCTGGTTTCAAACCCGAGGTGATGCCTGGCATCCTCAAAGGCAACGCAGTGCGCCTGTTGGGGCTGTGATCAGGTTTGCGGGGGCTGAGCCCACTCGGGCAGCGGCCAGTTCAGTAATTCGGCCAGTCGGCAGACCACCCAGCGGGCTTCGGGCTCGCTGACCACATCGGGCGTGGTCAGCAGCCCTTGCAGGCAGCGATCCAGAGCCAGGTCTTCGGTGATACCCAGCTGGAATTGCTGGTTGGCCGCCTGTTCGGTCAGCAGCTGGGCCATGTCTTCGCACAGCTCGTAGCGCTGCGCCATCTCGCGCAAGCCGATCGTGGGCTTGATCTTGCCGGGCGGCACATACAGCGCAGAAAAACTGGGGGCAATGAAGGTCTGGTTGCCGTCGTCCACGGCGCTCAAGCTTTCTTGACGAATTCGCTCTTGAGCTGCATCGGGCCAAAGCCGTCGATCTTGCAATCGATGTCGTGGTCGCCATCAATCAAACGGATGTTTTTGACCTTGGTGCCCACCTTGACCACCGAGGACGAGCCTTTGATCTTCAGGTCCTTGACCAGGGTCACGCTGTCGCCGTCCTGCAGCACATTGCCGTGGGCATCTTTCCAGACTTTGGCAGCTTCTGCCGCAGGCGTTTCGCTGGGGTTCCATTCATGACCGCAGCTTGGGCAGATCAACAGGTTGCCGTCTTCATAGGTGAATTCGGACTGGCATTGGGGGCAAGGGGGTAATGTGCTCATGGCCTCATTATCCCGCTTGCCAGAGGTGCAGCCGTTCTTGCAGCGCCTCAGAACCTGTCAGATGAAGGCTGATTGTCAAGCGGGCATGCTCGACACCGCTGTTGAGCTCCATATCCCAAGCGTGTCCGTCATCCAGGGGGCCTGGGGCGCCCAAGTGAGCGCGCAAATCGTCGATCAAGGTTTGCACTTCGGCTTCTAGCGCTTGGGTATGCGCGGCTGAAGGGCTGGCCAGAGCGCTCCAGCTATGCAAGCCATCAGTGTCTTCGCATACGTCGAAATCAAGGTAATGAAGGGTTGGCATGGCGTTAATTGTCCCCGGAAAGATCGACAATGCGGACCATGAACACTGCATTCGACATCCTGGGCATCACCGGCCCCATTTATCTGGTCATTGCCTTGGGCTATGCGGCCACCCGTGTGGGCTGGTTTGCGCGTGCCGATATGGCGGTGTTTGGCAAGTTCACCATCCAGTTGGCTTTGCCAGCCTTGCTCTTTAACGCTCTGTCGCAGCGCAGCGTGGCCGAGATTTTGAATGTGCGCTACTTGCTGGCCTATGCCTTGGGTTCGTTGCTGGTCATTGCAGGCGGCTTGTTTTGGGCGCGTCGCGTCAAAGGCCACAGCCTGAGCTACAGCAGCATGATGGCCATGGGCATGTCTTGTCCAAACAGCGGTTTTGTGGGTTATCCCATCGTGCTGCTCACGCTGGGTCCGGTGGCTGGTGTGGTGCTGGCGCTGAATATGGTGGTTGAAAACCTGCTCATGATTCCTTTGCTCCTGGCGGTGGCCGATGCTCAAAACCAGAACGGCCAAGGTTGGCAAGCTGTGCTCAAACAAACCTTCAAGGGCTTGTTGCGCAACCCCTTGATCATTGGCATCGTGCTGGGCTTTGCGGTTTCGTCCAGCGGTGTGACCTTGCCGGCGCCCATCTCACGTACGGTCAATTTATTCGCGCAGGCGAGCGCGGCTTTGTCTCTGTTTGTGATTGGTGGCTCATTGGTGGGGCTACAGGTGCAAGGCCTTCGTGGCACAGTCAGCCAGATTGCGATTGGTAAACTTTTGCTCCACCCATTGGCCATGGCGTTGATGGTGCTGTGGTTGGTGCCGGTGCATGATCCGGCGCTGCGTCAGGCGGCCATCATTACCGGGGCCTTGCCCATGTTGGGTATCTTCACGATTTTGAGCCAGCGCCATGGCCACGGCGCCATCAGTGCGGCCACTTTGCTGGTGACGACCGTGCTGTCGTTTTTCACGCTGAGCCTATTGTTGGCTGTCCTGCGAATAGCCTGAGGCACTTGCTTTTCGCACAGCGAACTTGATCTGAATTTAGTTGCCGCTGAGGTGTTGCCGGGTGATCTCGCGCAGCAGCTCCAGCGTGGCTTGCTGGGTCAGCGTGGTCGGGCGCAGGGCGCTGATGGCGGTGGTCAGCTCAATACTTAGTGCCGGCTGGCCCAATGTGCGAGTGGAAAACGCTGAAGGCCGAATGGAGTGCTTAACGGCGTTGCGCGACAAGACCGCATAGCCCGCACCATCGGCCACCAAGTCCAGAATGGCCGCCACACCATCTATTTCCAGCTCGATCTGCGGCTTGGCCTGCTGTTCGGCCAAGGCGGATTCGATACGCATGCGTACCGCGTTGGGTCGGCTGGGGATGACAAGGGGCAGTTCAGCCAGTGCCTTCAGTGGCAAAGGTGGAGGTGGCGGGTCTTCTGCCAGCCCTGGGGGGCGGGGTTGCACCAGCACTAACTCCTCTTGCATCAAGGGGGTGTATTCCAGGCCCTGCAAGGGGCTGGGGTTGTAGAGCAGGGCGATGTCCAGCCGACCGCTTTGCAGGTTTTCCTGCATCGCGGTGGATAGCCCTTCGCTGATGGACAGCTGTGCTTGCGGCAGTTTTTGCCGAAAGGCGCGGGTCAAAGGCACCGTGAGCACGCGGGCAATGCTGGGCGGCAGGCCCACGGCCACTTTGCCGGCCAGGCCGGTGCGTACCCGGCTGAGCTCTTCTCGCGCCCGCTCCACCTGGTGAAGGATGCCGCGCCCGTGCTCCAGCAGCAGCTGGCCCGCCTCGGTGGGTGTGGCTCCGCGTCCGTTACGTACCAGCAGGTTTTGGCGCAGCTCCACCTCCAACAGGCGCACTTGGCGACTCAGGGCGGGCTGGGCAATGCCCAGCACTTGCGCCGCACGGGTAAAACTGCCCAATTCGGCCACGCGCACAAAGTATTCCAGCTGTTTGAGGTCCATGCCTGTCCTTATATTTGGTCATACCTGGCTTTTGGTTATTCTAATTTGTTCTAACTGGTAGTCCGCGCCAGGGCTTCCTGGCAGGGGGTGATCGCTGGACAATGCACCGCACAACTTAGGCGTCATTGCGAGCGAAGCGCGGCCATCCAGGACGGGATCGCCACAGACCTGCGGTCTTCGCGATGACGGTCATCACACGGAGAACCCCATGAGTCTGACCAAACCCCTGATCATTGATATTCACGGTCACTACACGACGGCGCCGAAGTCGCTTGAAGACTGGCGCAACAAGCAAATTGCCGGGATCAAAGACCCGGCCATGATGCCCAAAGTCTCCGACCTGAAGATCAGCGACGACGAACTGCGCGAGACCATCGAGACCAACCAGCTGGCAAAGATGAAAGAGCGCGGCAGCGACCTGACCGTTTTCAGCCCGCGCGCCAGCTTCATGGCCCACCACATTGGCGACTTCAACGTGTCGTCCACCTGGGCTGCCATTTGCAACGAACTCTGCTACCGCGTGAGCCAGCTGTTCCCGGACAACTTCATCGGCGCTGCCATGCTGCCGCAGTCGCCGGGTGTGGACCCCAAGACCTGCGTGGCCGAAATCGACAAGTGCGTGAACGAGTACGGCATGGTGGGTATTAACCTCAACCCCGATCCTTCTGGCGGCCACTGGACCAGCCCGCCTCTGACCGACAAGCACTGGTACCCCATCTACGAAAAGATGGTCGAGCACGACATCCCCGCGATGATTCACGTGTCCACCAGCTGCAACGCCTGCTTTCACACCACGGGTGCCCACTACATCAATGCCGACACCACGGCCATCATGCAGCTGATCCAGGGCGATTTGTTCAAGGACTTCCCTAAGCTCAAATTCATCGTGCCGCACGGTGGTGGAGCTGCGCCTTACCACTGGGGCCGTTACCGTGGTCTGGCGCAAGAGCTGAAAAAGCCGTTGCTCAAGGACCACCTGCTCAACAACGTGTTCTTTGACACTTGCGTGTACCACCAGCCTGGCATCGATCTGCTGACCAAAGTGATTCCGGTGGACAACATCCTGTTTGCGTCCGAAATGATCGGCGCGGTGCGTGGCATCGACCCCGAAACCGGCAACTACTACGACGACACCAAGCGCTATGTGCTGGCCACGCCCAACCTGAGCGACGAGCAGCGCTACAAGGTGTTCGAAGGCAACGCCCGCCGCGTGTTCTCGCGCATGGATGCGGCTTTGAAACAGAAGGGACTTTGAAATGTACGAACTTGGTGTGGTTTACCGCAACATCACCCGCGCTGACCGCGAGGTGACCGATCAACTGGCCGCTCTGGGCAGCGCCACGGTGCACGAGGCCATGGGCCGCGTGGGCCTGATGAAGCCCTATATGCGCCCCATCCAGCAGGACGTGAACGTGTCCGGCACGGCCGTGACCGTGCTGCTGCAACCGGGTGACAACTGGATGATGCACGTGGCCGCCGAACAGGTGCAGCCCGGCGACATCGTGGTGGCCACCGTCACGGCCGAGTGCAGCGACGGCTACTTTGGCGACCTGCTGGCCACCAGCTTCATGGCACGCGGTGCGCGCGGCCTGATCATCGAAGCCGGTGTGCGCGACACCCAATTCCTGCGCAAGATGGGGTTCCCGGTGTGGAGCCGCTACATCTCGTCCAAGGGCACCATCAAGGCCACGCCCGGCTCGGTGAACATCCCGATCGTCTGCGCGGGCGCGTATGTGACGCCGGGTGATGTGGTCGTGGCCGACGATGACGGCGTGGTGTGCGTGCCCAAGGCCCTGGCTGCCAAGACGCTGGCCACCGCTTTGGCCCGCGAAGCCAATGAAGGCGAAAAGCGCGAAAAACTGGCCAGCGGCGTGCTGGGCCTGGACATGTACAAGATGCGCGAGCCGCTGGCGGCTGCGGGCCTTAAGTACATCGACTGAAGGAAGCGAACATGAGCAAACCGACTTCGGGTGATTTCACCAAAACC